>CAZVMY010000192.1:1685-6120 GCA_964628955.1 uncultured Methylocystis sp. | reverse complement strand
GGCCTCGCCAACGTCGACATGCAGGCCAAGTACGACGCCCGTAACCCGGCGGCGCTGCGTCGCCTCGCCACCGGCGGCGCACAGCTCCGTCCGTTCCCGGCAGAGGTGATGGAGGCCTGCTTCAAGGCCGCCAACGAGCTCTACGCCGAGACCAACGCGACGAACCCGGCCTTCAAGAAGGTGTTCGACCACATGATGGCGTTCCGCGCCGACCAGTATCTCTGGTGGCAGGTGGCCGAGTACACCTACGACACGTTCATGATCCGGGCCCGCGCGCGCGGCTGATCCCGCCCGTACGGCCTGACGAACGAACCTCCCCCGGGCATCCGGGGGAGGTTTTTTCGTTGATCGGCCCCACCGCGGCGCATTCGCGCAGAGATATCGCCGGAGCGATAGGCAGCGTCATCTTTCCGCATTACGCTCCAGTCAAGTGAGGATGCGTTCGCGGGAGCAAAGAGCGAGCGTGAATACTATAACATAACGATATTGGGAGAGATGGAATGCGCGGACAAATCCTGGCGGGCGGTGCGGCGGCCCTGTTGCTGCTTGCAATCGCTCCGGCCTCAGCCCAGCAGGCCGACATGTCGTTCTTCATCACCAGCGCCGGCTCCGGCAAGGGGGCCGATCTCGGCGGGCTGGAAGGCGCGGACCGGATCTGCCAGTCGCTCGCGCAGGCGGCAGGCGCCGGCGGCAAGACCTGGCGGGCCTACCTGTCGGCGCAGGCCGCCGGCAGCGGTGCCGCCGTCAACGCGCGCGACCGTATCGGCAACGGGCCGTGGAAGAACGCCAAGGGCGTCACGATCGCAGCCAACGTCGCCGAACTGCACGGCACCAACAATCTCACCAAGCAGACGGCGCTGAACGAGAAGGGTGAGTTCGTCAACGGCCGCGGCGACACGCCGAACCAGCACGACATCCTGACCGGCACCCAGACCGACGGCACGGCCTTCCCGGCTGGCGAGGACCGCACCTGCGGCAACTGGACGAGGAGCGGTGCCGAAGGCGCGGCGATGGTCGGCCACCACGACCGCATGGGCCTCAATACCGAGCCGCCGGCGCTGTCGTGGAACACCTCGCATTCAACGCGCGGCGGCTGCAGCCAGGACGCCCTGAGAGGCACCGGCGGCGCCGGCCTGTTCTACTGCTTTGCGACGAACTGACGCCCGTTCAGGCCAGCCAGTTCTCGACCCTGAGACCGTCCACGCGACGGAACTCCCGCTCGTTCGCGGTCACCAGCGTCAGACCGCGGGCGAGCGCCTGCCCGGCGATGAGCACGTCGTAGGGGCCGATCATGCAGCCGCGACGGGTGAGGTCCAGACGGACCTCGGCCGCGGCTTCGCAGTCTTCGGGCGTGAGCGGCAGCAGGGTGAACTGTGCCGAAAGCGTCTCGACAGCGGCGGCTGTCGTGTCAGGGGTCCGGCTGTTCAGCGCGCCGAAGCGCAATTCGCTCCAAACGACGACACTGATGCCGATATCGCCAGTTGGACGAGCCCTCAGGCGATGCCGAAGTCGGCGTTCGCGGCCTTGCCGAAGCTTGATCCAGACGTTCGTGTCGATCGAGTAGATCAATCGAACATCTCGTCAGGATCGATCGGCGGCCACTCAGGCTGCTCGCGCCCGTTCGGCATGAAGTCGTCACCGAGCGCGTCGAGCGCGGCAAAGACCCGATCCCATTTTTCGTCGTTGGTCAGCCGCTTCGGGCGCAGCACGACGGCGTCGCCCTCGCGGGAGATGTCCACCTCGTCGGTGTCGAACCGGAACGCCTTGGGGATCCGGACGGCCTGGGACCGTCCGGACATGAAGACCTTGGCTGTGGCCATGACGCCCTCCGGCGGAAGCACTATCTCGGTTGAGATATAGCATCCGCCGGCGTCGGCGCAAACGCCGTCAGGCGTTCTCGCCCCGCGCGAACGGCAGCATGCGCACGCGCTTCTTCGTCGCCGCGTAATAGGCGTTGGCGACGGCCGGACCGATCGGCGGCACGCCGGGTTCGCCGACACCGCTCGGCGATGCGGTCGAGCTCACGATATGCACCTCGACCGCCGGCATCTCCTCCATCGTCAGCACCTGGTAGCCGTCGAAGTTGCCCTCGACGACATGGCCCTTGTCCAGCGTGATCTGCGACTTGAGGATGGCGCCGAGGCCGAAGCCGATGCCGCCTTCCATCTGGGCGCGGATCTGGTCCGGATTGACCGCCACGCCGCAATCCACCGCACAGACCACGCGGTGCACCTTCGGTGCGCCGTTGACGACCGAGACCTCGGCGATCTGGGCGACATAGGTGCCGAAGGACTCCGCCACGGCGACGCCCATGTGACGACCCGCAGGCAGCGGCCGGCCCCAGCCGGCCTGCTCGGCCGCCAGCCGCAAGACGCCCGCATGGCGCGGGTGGTCCTTGAGCAGATCGAGCCTGAACGCGACGGGGTCCTTGCCGGCCGCCTCGGCGACTTCGTCGAGGAACGCCTCGACCGCATAGGCCGTATGCGTCGAGCCGACGGCACGCCACCACAGAACCGGCACGCCGACCTTGGTCGTGGTCAGGTCGACCTTCATGTTCGGGATGGCGTAGGGGATGGTCGCGGCTCCCTCGACGGACATCAGATCGACGCCGTTCTTGACGTAGCCCGCCTCGAACGGCGTGCCTGTGATGATGGACTGGCCGACGATGTGGTTGTGCCAGGCGACCAGCCGGCCATCCTTGTCGATCCCCGCCTTGAGCGTATGAACGTAGGCCGGACGATAGCGGCCGCCGCGCATGTCGTTGTCACGGGTCCACTGCACCTTGACCGGAGCCCGCCAGCCGATCGCCTTCGCGACCGAGACGGCCTCGGCGATGATGTCGCCGTCGACCACCGCGCGCCGGCCGAAGCCGCCGCCGGTCTTCATGACATGCATCGTGACCTTCGCGGGCTCGACGCCCGAGATGCCGGCGGCGATCTGCTGGTAGATGTCCGGCATCTGGTGGCCGCCCCAGACCTCGAGCGTGCCGTCCGCGTTGCGGCGGGCCACGGCGTTGAGCGGTTCGAGCGCGGCATGGGCGAGATAGGGAAATTCGAACGTCGCCTCGATCACCCTGGCCGCGCCCCTGAACGCGGTGTCGACGTTGCCCTTGTCGACCGCGGTCGCGGGCGCGGGCTTGGCGGCGAGCGCCTTGTATTCTGCCGCGAGCTCGGCCGACGACCGCCGCTCGCCCGTGCTCTCGTCCCAGTCCACGGTCACGAGATCGCGGGCCTTCATCGCCGTCCACATGTGGTCGGCGACCACCGCGATGCCGCGCGGCACCGCGACGACGTCGACGACTCCCTTGACGGCCTTGGCCCTGGCGGCATCGAAGCTCTTCAGCGTCGCGCCGAACACCGGCGGATGGATCATCACGGCCGTCAGCATGCCGGGCAGCGTCACGTCGATCGTGAAGTCCTGCCGACCGGACGATTTGGCGAGACTGTCGAAACGCCCGACGACGTCGCGGTCCTTGCCGATGTAGGTCCAGCTCCTGGGGTTCTTGAGCGTGACGTTCGCGGGCACCGGAAGTGCTGCGGCCTTCTCGGCCATCTCGCCGAAGGTCGCCTGCCGGCTGCCGTGCCGGAGCACGCCCTTGTCGACGGTGATCTCGGCCGCGGGAACGCGCCATTCCGCGGCAGCGGCGCTGACCAGCATGCGGCGCGCCGTGGCGCCGGCGAGCCGGTAACGCTCGAACGACGACGCGATCCCGGACGAGCCGCCGGTGCCGGTCGTGACGCCACCCCAGGTGAGGTTCCCGAACGCCTTGACGTTGCCGGACCCGCCGACGACGCGGATCTGTGCCCAGTCGGCGCCGAGCTCCTCGTTCAGGAGGGTCGCGATACCGTGATAGATGCCCTGCCCCATGTCCATGTGGGCCGAGTGGATCGTGACGGTGTTGTCGCGGCCGATCGTGACGTAGGTCGCGAGCGGGTTGATCGTGCGGTCGGCAGGCAGCACCTGCGCCGGGGCCGCAACCGGCCGGAAGCCGATCGCGAGGGCGCCGGAGACGGCGGCGGTGGCGATCAGGAAACGCCGGCGCGAGACGTCACGGCCGGCAGCGACGGATGAAAGAACGTTGAGCATGATCCGATCCCTCTCAGGCCAGCGTTCTGGCGGCGTCGTGGATCGCCGCACGGATGCGGGGATAGGTGTTGCAGCGGCAGATGTTGCCGCTCATGGCCGCGTCGATGTCGGCATCGCTCGGCTTGCGGTTGTCGGTGAGCAGCGCGATCGCCGCGAGGACCTGGCCGGACTGGCAATAGCCGCATTGCGGCACGTCGAGCTGCACCCAGGCCCTCTGGACGGCATCCGCGACCTTGCCGCCGACACCCTCGATGGTGATCACGGCGCGGCCGCCGATCTCGCTGACGGGCGTCTGGCAGGAGCGGACGGGCTGGCCGAGGCGCTTATTGCTTTTTTTGATAAAGCGCGG
>CAZVMY010000192.1:0-1675 GCA_964628955.1 uncultured Methylocystis sp. | reverse complement strand
GCCTGACCGCAACCAAACTTCGTTCCCGTCAGGCCGACGGTATCGCGGAGCGCCCAGAGGAGCGGCATGTCGCCATCGACATCGAGCTCCCGTGGCCCTCCGTTCAGGGTGAACCGGATCATGAGCATACCTCGATCTGGAATGGAGCGCGCCGACTCCCTCCGGGTCGGCGTCAAGTGCGTAACCGCACGTCGGGTACCGTAGAGTCGTTCCAGCATTCGTGATGTGCGATTTCGCACTTGACACGATGTCGTGAGCGCGACGTGAGCGGCCGTCAGGGCTGCTCCGGCCGCGGATGACGGCGACGCCAGTCGCTCGGGCGCTCGAAGGTGCCGCTCCACACCCCCGCGTAGGCCTCGCGCGCCTCGGCTTCCTCGCTGGCATAGGCGCCGGACGCGACGGCGTGTCCCTGCCGGACCATGGCGGCGTTCACGTCGGTTCCCAGCACCCGGCAGCGTGCGAGCAGACGGCCGAACCGGTCGCGCTCGTTGGACAGGCAGGTGATGACGCGCCCCTCGACGAGGCGGCGGAGCGCCGCGCGGGCCTCCCGGCCGCAGGGCGCGTCGCGGCGCGCCTGCGTGCAGGTCTGGTCGAGTTCCGGCGCGTCGATGCCCCTGAGCCTGATCTCCGTCGCGTCGATGCGCAACGAATCCCCGTCGATCACGCGCGCGACGCCGGTGGTCTCGGCCTCGCCGACGCGAAAGATGAGCGCCAGGACGGCCAGCGTCCCGGCGAGCAGCATCACGGACCCGACAGCCCGGCTGATCGTCACGTATGAACCGTTAGTTTCAACTTCCGGTTTTTATCGAAGGTCATGTCAAAGCCGCCTTAACGAAACTCTGCCATAGGGTCGAGCATGGGCGCAGTCGGCAGCCCGTGAGCATATCGTCCGCGTCAATGGCCGAACTGACACCGGAGATCGTCGAACGGAAACGCGAGGCCGAGCAGAGGGCCGTCTCGCGACGGCACGCGCTTCGTGCCACGGTCCGGTCCGCGCGCGAACGTCTGACCTCCTCGACCGGTCAAAGCCGGGCCTTCGACTACCAGCTCCTGAAGCTCTATGCCGAGACCCGCACCGGCGCGGCGGTCGTTTCGGCACTGTTCACGAGTTGCATCGCGATCACGCTGCTTCTCTTCGTGCCGCCGTACAACGTGGTCTTCTGGATCAGCCTCGCGGCGTTCGGCACGTTGCTCAACCTCATCGTCTGCCGCCGCTTCCTGCGATCGCCGACCGAGGTGGCGCAGGACAAGACGGCGACGTGGCGCGCGCGCTTCGCGGTCGCGGAACTGATCCAGGCCATGTGCTGGGTGACGATCGTCATCTTCGCGACGGGTCACCAGGGCGACCGTCTTCACCTGTTCCTGCTGTTCGCGATCATGTTCCAGGTGGGCATGACCACCGTGCTGTGCGCGACGGTGATGAGCACCGTCTACGCGGTGATGGTCCCGGCGATCCCGGCGATCGCCTTCCTGGCGGTCTTCGAGACGGACGTCAGCCGCACGATCCTCATCCTGATGAGCCTCGGCGCTTTCGTGTTCTACGTGGTGCTCGCGCAGCGGCTCAACCAGAACGCCTGCGAGACACTCGCCTCGCGCGCCGAGAAGGACGCGCTGATCGCCGAGCTGGAGGAAGCCCATTCCAAATCGAACGAGGCGCGGCGGCGCGCGGAGGAGG
>CAZVMY010000191.1:0-6123 GCA_964628955.1 uncultured Methylocystis sp. | reverse complement strand
GCCTCCGACCCGGCATGGTCACCGCTCCTGACGGACGTGAAGTCGTAGGTTCGGACAGTCGGCAGACGTGCTGGAGGCCTAGCCGCACTGCAAGCCGCTTCCCTCCCCCGCGAACGCGGGGAGGGCGAGGGAGGGCGAGGGAGGGGGAGGGTCAGAATTCGGCACCGCTTTCGTGGCCGGCCCCCCCACCCTCACCCGCCCCGCGAGAGGGCGGGAAGCGGCTGGCAGTCGCGCTCTCGCCGACTGCCGACTGCCCTTGCAACGACCACTCACCGCTGCCACGCCATTCCCATTCACCCTTTATTTCCCATCCGCCCAAATGCCGCCATTTCGACGGGTTTCAGCAACACACCGTCAAGGTTGACATGAGATTTCGTTAAGCTCTGGCGGGCTAGGCAGGCGGGGCATCACCCGTCAGGACTTCGAAGGGACGATGGACATGGGCTCCATGATTTTCTCGCCGCGGGCGGCGAGACTTGCCGTATTTCTCGTCGCCGCGCTCGCGCTCGGCGCCTGCGCCAACAAGCCCGCAGACGATCCCAATGCCTTGGCCGGAGCGTCCGCGCCGGGATCGGCGCAGGACTTCGTGGTCAACGTCGGAGACCGCGTCTTCTTCGAGACGGATTCGTCGGAACTGACACCCACCGCTTCGGCGACGCTCGACAAGCAGTCGGCCTGGCTGGCGCGCTACGCCAACTATGCCTTCACGATCGAGGGCCACGCGGACGAGCGCGGAACCCGCGAGTACAATTTCGCGCTGGGCGCCCGCCGCGCCGATACCGTGAAGGCCTATCTGTCGGCCCGTGGCATCTCGGCCGCGCGCATCCGGACGATCTCCTACGGCAAGGAACGCCCGGTCGCCGTATGCAATGACATTTCCTGCTGGTCGCAGAACCGCCGCGCGGTGACCGTGCTCTCCGGCGCCGGTGCCTGAAATCTAGCCACTTGCCCGTCCCGCCTATGGCATGCGGCCGTCACTCCGCGTGTTTCATGGGACGGGCCTGACGACCCGGGCTGCGCGAGGCGTGGCTCGGCGGGTCGATGAAGCCGGTGTTCCAGGGGGAACGCCGGCTTTTCCCATTTCGGACCAGACGACGCCGATAGACGGTATGCGACTTGCTTTCCATGTGCGGGCGTCGCGCGACGGTGGACAGCCCCGGCGCCAGCGCCATACTAAGTTCGATCGGTCAAAGCGCGGTCCGCGTACCGCCGGACAAGGGAGTTTCGGGGATGATCACACGTCGCACGCTGGCGGGCCTTGCCGCTGCAACCGGGCTCGCCGGGGCTCTCGGTCTGACGCCCGCCGCGGCGCAGACCCTCGACAAGGTGACCTTCGGGACCAACTGGCTGGCCCAGGCCGAGCACGGCGGCTATTACCAGGCCGTCGCCGACGGAACCTACAAGAAGTACGGGCTCGACGTGACGATCGTTCCGGGCGGGCCGCAGGCGAACAACCGGCTGCTTCTCCCCGTCGGTCGCATCGATTTCTACATGGGCGGCAACATGCTGCAGGCCTTCTCGGCCGTGCAGGAGAACATCCCGACGATCGTCGTCGGCGCAATCTTCCAGAAGGAGCCGCAGGTCCTCATCGCTCACCCGGGCGAAGGCTTCGAGACCTTCACCGATCTCAAGAAGTCGAACGACATCCTCGTTTCGCGCGAGGGCCTGGCGTCCTATTTCCAGTGGATGAAGGCCGAGTTCGGCTTCAGGGAAGAGCAGACCAAGCCCTACACCTTCAACCCGGCGCCGTTCCTCGCGAACAAGAAGGCCGTGATGCAGGGCTATCTCTCGTCCGAGCCGGTGGTGATCGAGAAGACGGCCGGCTTCAAGCCCAAGGTCTTCCTGCTCGCCGACTCCGGCTTCGACACGTATTCGACGACGATCGAGACGCGGAAGGAACTCGTCGACAACAAGCCCGATCTGGTCAAGCGCTTCGTCGAAGCCTCGATCATCGGCTGGTACAATTACCTCTACGGTGACAACAAGGCAGCCAACGCGCTGATCAAGAAAGACAATCCCGAGATGGCCGACGACAAGATCGCGGCCGGCATCGCGCTGATGAAGGAATACGGCATCGTCGACTCCGGCGACACGCTCAAGACTGGCATCGGCACGATGACCGACGCGCGGATGAAGAGTTTCTTCGACAAGATGGTGAAGGCAGGGCTCTACAAGGCCGATCTCGACTACAAGAAATCCTACACGCTCGCCTTCGTGAACAAGAGCGTCGGAATGGAACTGCGGCCGAAGTGACGGGGCGACGGCCGTTCCCGCCGGGATTTGCGCGCCCGGCACCCGGCCACCGGACCTGATCATGCTCGACACGGTCACGAACAGCCCGCTCGTCTCGCTGCGCGGCGTCCGCAAGGTATTCGCCAATGGTACGATCGCGCTCGCAGGACTCGATCTCGACGTCCATGCGGGCGAATTCCTGTCGCTGCTCGGGCCGTCCGGCTGCGGTAAATCGACCGCGCTCCGGCTGATCGCGGGCTTGTCCGACATCTCCGGCGGCAGCATCGCCTGGCCGCAGCGGCGGGACGCCTCGGCAGGGGACGAACTGGGCTTCGTCTTCCAGGAGCCCACGCTGATGCCCTGGGCCACCGTGTTCGACAACGTGCATCTGCCGCTGCGGATCAAGGGTGTCTCGCGGAGCCGGTCCGCGCCGGCCATCGACGAGGCGCTCGCGCTCGTCGGTCTGTCGGATTTCGCCAACGTCTACCCGCGAGAGCTGTCGGGCGGGATGAAGATGCGCGTCTCCATCGCGCGGGCACTCGTCACGACGCCGAAACTGCTGCTGATGGACGAGCCGTTCGCCGCCCTCGACGAGATCACCCGCTTTCGCCTCAACGACGACCTGTTGCGGCTGCGGGAAGCGCGCGGCATCACCGTCGTGTTCGTTACCCACTCGGTCTACGAAAGTGCCTACCTGTCCTCGCGCATTCTCGTCATGGCCGCGCGCCCGGGGCGGATCGTCGCCGACATCGGCGTGGACGCGCCCTACCCGCGCAGCGAGGACTTCCGCGCGACCGGCCTCTACACCGAAACCTGCCGGCGCGCGTCCGCCGCGCTGCATGGCGCCATGGCCGCGCACGATCACCTGTGAGGGCCGCGCGATGAGCACGATCGACATGGCCGGGACGACGGACGCCGCCGGCACCGATACCGCGCCAGCGACAGCCGGAGCCGTCGCGGAGCGCGCGCTCCGCATCGTCGTGCCGCTCGTCGTCGCCGTGGCCGTCATTTCCTTCTGGGAGTGGATCGTCGCGGCGCGCGACATCAAGCCCTACATCCTGCCGCCGCCGAGCCTGATCGTCACGACGCTGCTGCGCGACTGGCCGGTCCTCTCGGCCTCGCTGCTGGTCACGCTGTCCACCACGTTCAAGGGCCTCGCACTCGCGTTGGTCGGCGGCGTCGGCCTCGCCATCCTGTTCGCCCAGTCGCGGCTGGTGGAATTCGCGCTGTATCCTTATGCCGTGGTCCTGCAGGTCACGCCCGTGCTCGCCGTGGCGCCTTTGCTGCTGATCTATCTCGACCAGCAGATCGCCGTGCTCGCTTGTGCCTGGATCGTGGCGTTCTTCCCGATCCTCTCCAACACAACGCTGGGGCTCCGCTCGGCCGATCACAACCTGCTGAACCTGTTCCAGCTCTACGGCGCCAGCGGCTGGCAGACGCTCTGGATGCTGAAGCTCAAGAGTGCGCTGCCGTATTTCCTCGGCGGACTGAAGATCGGCGGCGGGCTGGCGCTGATCGGCGCGGTCGTGGCCGAGATCGCGGCCGGATCGGCGGGCGCAGGATCGGGCCTCGCCTACCGGATCGTCGAGAGCCAGTACCGGCTCAACATCCCGCGCCTGTTCGCTGCGCTTCTGCTGCTGGCCGCGACCGGCGTGCTGATCTTCCTCGCGTTGTCGGCGATCTCGCATCTCCTCCTGCGCAAGTGGCACGAGAGCGCGCTGGTGCGCGAACGCTGAGATGAGCATGCCTTCGTTCATGGCCATCCCGGCGGCCGGGCGTTTCCGGCTGTCGAACGCGACGGTCGTCTGCTGCCTGACCGATGCGTCCGGATTGCAGCCGGATGGCGACGGCCTCGCCCGTGCGGGGCTGCTGATCGAGGACGGCCGGGTCGTGGCGATCACCCCGCCCGACGTCACGGCGGAAGGCTTTCCAGCGCTGGATCTCGACGGCGGCATGGCGCTTCCCTGCTTCGTCGACGCCCACACGCATCTCGACAAGGGTCACATCTGGCCGCGCCGCCGCAATCCCGACGGCACCTTCATGGGCGCCCTGACCAGCGTCGGTCTCGACCGGGAGGCCAACTGGGTGGCCGAAGACGTCGCGGCCCGCATGGAGTTCGGCCTGCGCTCGGCCTATGCCCACGGCACGTCGGCGATCCGGACCCATCTGGACTCGATCGGACCGCAGGTCGCGATCTCTTGGCCCGTGTTCGCGGAGATGCGCGAACGCTGGAAAGGGCGGATCGACCTGCAGGCCGCCTCGCTGTTTTCCGTCGAGCATGCCACCAACGACGACCATATGGCTGCAATTGCCGCGACGGTGGTGCGACACGGCGGCGTTCTCGGCGCGGTGGCCTATGTGACCCCCGATCTCGACCACGCGCTCGACCGGATTTTCCGCCTCGCCGTGGATCATGGGCTCGAACTCGACTTCCATGTCGACGAGACGAACGATCCCGCCGCCCGCGCGCTCTCCAGCATCGCCGAGGCGGCGATCCGCCATCGCTTCCAGGGACGCATCCTCTGCGGCCATTGCTGCACGCTGTCCTTGCAGGACCGCGACGAGGAACGACGCATCATCGACCGCGTCGCGGAAGCGCGCATCGCCGTCGTTTCCCTGCCGATGTGCAACATGTATCTGCAGGACCGTAAAGCCGGCCGCACGCCGCGCTGGCGCGGCGTGACATCGCTTCACGAACTCGCCGCGGCCGGCATCGACACCATCGTCGCGAGCGACAACACCCGTGATCCGTTCTACGCCTACGGCGATCTCGACATGTTGGAAGTCTTCCGCGAAGCCACGCGGATCGGACATTTCGACCATCCCTTCGGCGACTGGCCGGGAGCGATGGCCCGAACCGCGGCGCGCGTCATCGGCCGGCCCGATCACGGCATGATCCGGCCGGGCGGGTCCGCCGATCTGGTCCTCTTCCGCGCCCGCTCGTGGACGGAGCTGCTCGCGCGCCCGCAGGCCGACCGGATCGTCCTGCGCGCCGGTCATGCGATCGACAGGACGCTGCCGGACTACCGCGAACTCGATGAGATCATGGGCAGGGCGTGAGGATGGCCGAATGAGCCGTTTCGACATCGAGAATCTGAAGGGCGCGCTACCGAACCTGAGGATCGAGACGAACCCCGCGCTGGTGCGGCAGAAGAGCCGGGACTTCTACTGGTACTCGCCGGTGCTCAAGCGGCAGCTCGACGCGGTGACGGCCGAAGCCGTGGTCTTCGCGACGAGCGAGGCCGACGTGATCGGGACGCTGGCGGCGTGCCATCGGCTGGGCATTCCGGTCACGCCCCGTGGGACAGGCACCGGCAATTATGGCCAGGCGATGCCGCTGTCGGGCGGCGTGATTCTGGATCTCTCCGGGTTCGCCCGGGTCAAGTCGATCGCCCACGGCAGTGTCGTCACGGAGCCGGGCGCGATCCTCGCCGACATCGACCGCGCCACGCGCGCAGACTCCCGCCAGGAACTGCGGCTGCATCCGTCGACCTACGCCACCGCGTCGCTCGGCGGCTTCATCGCAGGAGGCTCCGGCGGCGTGGGCTCGATCAAATGGGGGGGCCTGCGCGACTGGGGCAACATCATCCGGCTCAAGGTCGTGACGATGGAAGCCTCGCCACGCGTGCTCGAACTGACTGGCCACGACCTGCACAAGGTCAGCCACGCCTATGGCACCAACGGCGTCATCACCGAGGTCGAGGTGCCACTGGCGCCGGCTTACGATTGGATCGACCTGATCGTCGGATTCGACGATTTCGATGCGGCGGCGCGATACGGTAACGCGCTCGGCGAGCAGGACGGGCTGCTGACAAAAATGGTCACGCCGATCGCCGCCCCGGTGCCGCACGACTATTTCCTGCGCCACCGCAAGCTGCTGCCGCGCCCCAA
>CAZVMY010000190.1:0-6148 GCA_964628955.1 uncultured Methylocystis sp. | reverse complement strand
GAACTCGCCGTTCTCGTAGAGGAACTCGACCGTTCCGGCGCCGAGGTAATTCAGCTCCTGCATCGCGGCCGAAACGATGCCGCCGATCCGCGACCGTTCCTCGGGGTTCAGCGCCGGGGAGGGGCCTTCCTCCCAGACCTTCTGGTGCCGGCGCTGGAGGGAGCAGTCGCGCTCGCCCAGATGGATGGCGGCGCCATGGCCGTCGCCCATGACCTGGATCTCGATATGTCGGGGCTTCTCGAGGTACTTCTCGAGATAAACCGCGTCGTCGCCGAAGGCTGCCTTCGCCTCCGTGCGAGCGTTCGCGAGCGCGTCCACGAGGTCCGCCTCGCTGCGGGCGACCTTCATCCCGCGTCCGCCGCCGCCTGCCGCCGCCTTGACCAGCACGGGATAGCCGATCTCGGCCGCGACCCGTTTCGCCTGGTCGTCCTCCGTGATGCCGCCGTCCGAACCGGGGACACAGGGGATTCCCAGCCGGCGGGCCGTCCGCTTCGCCTCGATCTTGTCGCCCATGATGCGGATGTGGTCCGCCTTCGGCCCGATGAACTGGATCTTGTGATCTGCGAGGATGTCCGCGAACCGGGCGTTCTCCGACAGGAAGCCGTAGCCCGGATGCACGGCGTCGGCGCCGGTGATCTCGCACGCCGAGATGATCGCGGCGATGTTGAGGTAGCTGTCGCGCGCGAGCGGCGGCCCGATGCAGACACTCTCGTCGGCGAGCCGGACGTGCATCGCGTCGCGATCGGCGGTCGAATGCACGGCCACGGTCGCGATGCCGATCTCCTTGCAGGCCCTGAGCACCCTCAGGGCAATCTCGCCGCGGTTCGCGATCAGGATCTTGTCGAACATGCCGCCGCCGCTCACTCGATCACGACGAGGGGCTGCCCGAACTCGACCGGCTGCCCGTCCTCGACGAGAATCTGCGTCACGACGCCCGACCGTGTCGCGACGATGTCGTTGAACGTCTTCATCGCCTCGATCAGCAGAATCCTGTCCCCCGCCTTGACGGTGTTGCCGAGTTCGATGAACGGCTTGGCCTCGGGTGACTGTCGCCGATAAGCGGTGCCCACCATCGGCGACCGCACCATTCCGGGATTGGCGGCGCCGTCGACCGCTGCCGTGGATACCCCTGGCGCCGCCTCGATCCGCGCTCCGGTCACAGGCGGGCCGGAATGAGCGACGTGCAGGGTCGGTGCGACCGGCACCGGAGCATGCACCATGACCTGCCGCGCGACGCGGATCTTCAGGTCTCCCTTCTCCACCTCGATCTCGGACAGATCCGTTTCGGCGAGCAGCTTGGCCAGTTCGCGGACGAGTCCGGGGTCAAAAGGATTCTGCTGGGGCATGTGGGAGGTTCTCTCGCGATCCGCCGGACGTCGTCGGGCCATGCGCTCGGGTTGCCGACCTGCCGGAAGGCGGAAGGTCTGCCGGCCGCATCGCGGCGTGACGCGACGCGGCCTGTCCCTTAACGTGCCGGCGGGCGCCGGGGAAGCGTCATTGCGGGTCGCCGCTCAGCTGCATACGGCGCGACCGCACTTGCGCACGGAGTCGATCCGGCTCTTCAATTCATCGTATCCGACCGCTCCCACCACGAGGTCGGGTCCCACGACATAGGACGGCGTGCCCGTCAGCCCGAGCGAATCCGCGATCTGGATCGCTTCCTGAATGGCTTCGCGGATCTGCGGCTTCTCCATCTGCCTGGCGAGCCGCGCCATGTCCGCGCCGATCTCGCGGGCCGCTTCGAGAGCCTGAGCTCTGCCGACCTGGCCGCGCGTCGCGAGCAGCCGATGGTGCAGCATCCAGATCTTGTCGGCCTTCAGCTGCTCCTGCGCAGCCATCACCACCGTCGCTGCCTCGATCGAGCCTGGACCGAGCACCGGGAAATCCTTGATGATCACGCGCAGGTTCTTGTCGTTCTCGACCAGACGCTGCACGTCGCCGAGTGCCCGCTTGCAGTACCCGCAGTTGTAATCGAAGAACTCGACCAGCGTGACGTCGCCGTCCGGATTGCCGATGACGGTGTGGAACGGCGAGACGTACAGCGGCCCGTTCTTGTCGCCGGTAATCTTGAGCCGGGCCTGCGCCTCGGCCTCCTTCTGCCGCTTCTCCAGTTCGATCATCGCTTCCTGGATCACGTCGGGATTCCGGACCAGATAATCCCGGATCAACGCCCGGATCTCGGCCCTCTGCCGATCGTCGAACGCCGGGCTGGCGGCCGGGGTGGCCGCGGTCTGTGCCGCCGCGGGCTGGGCGAGCATCATGAGGCCGATCAGGCCGGCAGAGAGAGCGAATCGGACCATCGCGCGGATGGAAGGCATCGGGAGTGCTCCTGTGGCGGCCGGTTCAGCGTGTGCTGCCCGGCGGTTCGAAGTTCATGATATCATCTGCCTTGAGCCAGCCGGGTGACTTTTCCGGCAGCATCGCCTTTGCGCGGCGTGCCAGGCGCTTCGCTTCCAGATATTCGCCGCCGATGAAGTAGTTCTGCGCGCCGGCGAGGGACGCCTGCCCCTCGTCGCCGCGGTTGGCGTAGGCGGTCGCCAGATGCGCGAAGCCCTCCGCGTAGTCGGGATCCCGCTGCACCGTGTTCGACAGCTCCCGGATGGCCTCGTCCAGCATCGCGCGGTCACCGGTCGAGACCAGCGCGTGACCCAGCATGCCGCGGATGAGCGGCTGGCCGGGCGCGAGCTGCACGGCACGGCGCAGTGCCGGCACCGCCGCGCGTGCCTGCCCGGCCTCGAGAAGGGCCTGGCCCTTGAGTTCGTGGAAGAACGGATTGCGAGGCTGCTCGGCCAGCAGCTGGTCGATGAGCGCGACGGCCTCGTTGGTCCGCTTGAAGCGATAGGCCGCGATGGCGCGCGCGTACCGGGCCGCCAGAGAAGAATCCGATGGCGGGTAGCGGCGCTGGACCTCGTCCGCACGGCCGATGAACCCGACCAGCTTGGCGCGCGCGAGGTCGTGTCGCTGCTGGAGGGCGGGCGGATCGCCCGTGTTGAAATGCGGGCTCTGGCGTGCCGCCGTTTCCAGGCTCGCGATGCGGTCTGGGCCGCTGGGATGGCTCTGCAGGTAGGGATCGCTGCCTTCGCGGCGGAACAGGCTCTCGTCGGCGAACCGGCGGAACGTCGCCAGCAGGCCGCGGGCGGACTGGCCGGTGGCGTTGAGATAGGTGAGCGCAGCCTTGTCGGCTGCCTGTTCCTCGCTGCGCTGATAGGATAGCAACGAGCGGCGGATCGCCTCCTGCGGCCCAAGGATCGCGCCGATCGTGCCGACGCCACCCGAGCCGACCTGCCGGCTCTGGGCGCCGCCGACGACCGCGCCCACGCCCGCGAGCATCCCGATCACCGACAGGATCTGGGCGCGCTCTATCTGTTCCCGCAGCCTTACCAGATGTCCGCCTGCGATATGCCCCGTCTCGTGCGCGAGAACCCCGATCACTTCGTTGGGCGTCGCGGATTCGAGCAGGACGCCCGTGTTGAAGAACACCTTGCGTCCGCTCGCGACGAAGGCGTTGAAGTTGCGATCCCCGATAAGCGCGATCTTCACGGCGCCGGCGTTCACACCCGCTGCCCGGAACACCGGCGCGGAGTAATCCCGCAGCAACTGCTCGATCTCCGCGTCGCGGATGAGGTTGACCCGCAGCTGGCTCTGGGCAGCCGCCGGCGGCGGCAGCGCCAGCACCGCCACCAGCGCTCCCGCGACGATACCGCGCCAAGCTACGCCCTGGCCGCGATCGGCCTGCGAAACGTTCCGTCGATCGATTCGGCAGGGCGCTGGAGGCACGTTGGTGCGGGCTTTCGGAGGGCCGGATGTGGCCATCGACCCTATGGATCGCTGGCGAACCGGTCAACGCGAAGCCCCCTGGCGACGTCGGCTTGACCGTCGAACCTGACTAGGCGGACAAAGCGGCGGCTTTTCGACGGGGTTCCACGGGTTCAGCAAGGAGCAATGAGCGTATGGCGAAGACCGTAATGGCGCCGAATGCGGAGCCGCGCCGGCTGCCGCGAGCGTCCCGACGCGCCGAGGTCGCGCCGTTCCTCGCGATGGACGTTCTGACCGAAAGCCGTCGCCTCGAGCAGCTCGGTCGCACCGTGATGCACCTCGAACTGGGCGAGCCGGGCGCGTCGGCACCCGCACCCGCCCGCGCCGCAGCCGAACGGGCGCTCGCCACGGGTCGGATCGGCTATACGGAGGCGCTCGGCCTCCCGGCGCTGCGCCAGCGCATCAGCCGCCATTACCGCGACCACCACGGGCTCGACGTGCCTTCCGGTCGTATCGTGGTGACCACCGGATCGTCGGGCGGGTTCACGCTGGCGTTCCTCGCGGCCTTCGATGCGGGCCAGCGTGTCGCGATCGCGTCGCCCGGATATCCCGCCTATCGCAACATCCTGACCGCTCTGGGCCTGAACGTCGTGGAGATCGCCACGGCCGAATCCGACCGGTACCTGCTGACGCCTGCCGCGATCGAGGCCGCGCACCAGGAAGCGCGGCTCGACGGCGTGCTGGCGATGAGTCCTGCCAACCCGACCGGCGTCATGATGGACGGCCCGGCGATCGAGGCGATCGCCGAGACCTGCCGTCGACTGGGGCTCTGGTTCGTATCCGACGAGATCTATCACGGCCTGACCTACGAGGCCGACGCCGAGACGGCCCTGCGATTTTCCGACGATCTGATCGTCGTGAACAGCTTCTCCAAATACTTCTGCATGACCGGCTGGCGGGTGGGATGGCTGGTCGTTCCCGAGCGCCTGGTGCGGCCGCTCGAATGCCTGCAGCAGAGCCTGGCGATCTCCGTACCGTATCTCAGTCAGGTCGCCGCCGAAGCGGCCTTTGATGCGACCGCGGAGCTCGAGACGGTGCGCGCCGGCTATGCGCGGAACCGGGCCTTGCTGCTCGAACGCCTGCCGCTGCTCGGTCTGGGCCGGTTCGCTCCGATCGACGGCGCGTTCTACGCCTATGTCGACGTGTCTCACCTGACCAACGATTCGATGGAGTTCTGCCGTCGCGCGTTGTCGGAAGCCGGCGTCGCCATGACGCCCGGCCTCGACTTCGACCGGCGCGACGGACATCGCCACGTCCGTCTCTCGTTCGCCGGGCCGGAGGGTGTCATAGCCGAGGCGGTCGACCGCCTCGGCTCCTGGCTGGAGCGCTGAGCGGCGACCTACTGGCCGCCGAGCGCCTTGCGTGCGCGGCTCCACCAGCCGGTCCGCTTCGGCCTGTTCGGATCCTCGATCTCCTCGGGTTCCGGCTCCGGCTCGGGTACGACCACAGCCGCTGGCCTGGTCGGGACAGGCGCCACGTTGTCCTGACGGGCCATGTCCTGGGACGCCATCGGCGCCGAAGGAGAGGCAATGTCTCGCTCCGCCGTGATCACCTCGGGCGCTACTGCCTCGGAAGCGACCGCGTCGGCGGCCACGACCTCGGCTGCGGCGGTCGGCCGGCGCGATCGGGACCGGCGGGCGGGTGCCGGCGTGCTCTCGACCTCGGCTGCGATCGGATCGGCAGCCACGGGCTCGCCGGTTTCCTCCGCTGCGGGCTTGCGGCGCGAGCGGCGCGGCTTGCTCTTCGCTTCGGGGGCCGACGTCGCATCGTCCGTCGGCGGCAGATCGACAGCGGTCACCTCGCCCGAGGGCGATCCGACGGTTTCCGCGAGCCCGTCGCCGTCGTCTGGCTGGCCGGCTGCGGCAGGCATGCCCGATCCGGCTTCGTCCGCCATGTCGGCGAAGAACCCACCGCCGTCCTCGCGCCGGTTGCGGCGCCCGCCGCGACGGCCGCGCCGCCGCCGGCGCTTGCCGCCGTTATCGTCCTCGCCGCCGGCCTCGCGGGGGGCGCCGGCCTCGTCGTCTTCGGCGTCTTCCTCTTCGCCTGTCGCGCCGGAACTCTCCTGGTTCTCGCCGGCTGGCGTGCCGCCCTCACGGGCCGTCAGCCCCTCCCGATCCCTGCCGCGCCGCCGCCGCCGCCGTTTGCGCCGCTTGCCCTGGCCGTCGCCGTTCTCGGCGTCGCCGCCGGCGGCGGACCGGGTGATTTCGGTCTCCCCGGTCTCCTCGACGTCGTCCGCTTCCTCTTCGGACCCGGCCTCGACCGTTTCGGTCAGGTCCTCGTCCTCGATCACCGGAGCGGCGATCCGTTCGGCCTGCGCCGGCGCATCAGCCAC
>CAZVMY010000189.1:0-6227 GCA_964628955.1 uncultured Methylocystis sp. | reverse complement strand
GAGTTCATCGCCGACGGGTCGCGGGGTCTGCGCGCGGATCGGTTCTACTTCATGGAAATGAACACCCGGCTCCAGGTCGAGCATCCGGTGACCGAGGCGATCACCGGCCTCGACCTCGTCGAGTTGCAGATCCGCGCGGCGTCGGGAGAACGGCTGCCGTTCTCGCAGGACGACCTCGCGATCCGCGGACACGCCGTCGAGGCCCGGGTCTATGCCGAAGACCCCGAGCATGGCTTCCTGCCGTCCACCGGGCGGCTCTGGGCGCTGCGGCTGCCCGAGGGCGAGGGTATCCGCGTCGATTCGGGGGTGGAGGAGGGCGGGGTCGTCTCGCCCTACTACGATCCGATGATCGCCAAGGTGATCGCGCACGGCGAGAGCCGGACCGAGGCGCTCGACCGGTTGACCGCCGCTCTCGACGCCACCAAAGTCGCCGGTCCGCGCACGAACGTGGCCTTCCTCAAGGCTCTCGCAAACCTCGCGCCGTTCCGGGCTGGCGAGCTCGATACCGGGCTGATCGAGCGCAACCTCGAAGCGCTCGGCGCCGTGCCGCAGCCCGTCGATCCCGTGGCGGCCGCGGCGGGAGCGGCGCTGATCGCCGACGCGGAACGGCGCGCGGCGCTCGCGCGACGACCCGATGGGCCGTTCGCTGCCGATCCCTGGGCCATGTCCGACGGCTTCATGCTCGGCCCGTCGCGTCCGCACCCGATGCGGGTGCTGGTCGAACGCAATCCCGTCGACGTGGTCCCCGAGCCGGACGCCGGAGCGCTGACCGTCGAGGCGGACGGCGCCGTGCTCGTCTTGCGCGCCGGCAGGCAGACCCGGGTCGAGGCTTTCGATCCGTTCGCCGTCGACCTGGATCAGGCCTCGACGAGCGGGGGGCGTCTGTCGTCTCCCATGCACGGCAAGGTGATCGCGCTGTTCGTGGGCATCGGCGATGCAGTCGCCAAGGGGCAGCGACTGGCGATCGTGGAAGCAATGAAGATGGAACATGCGCTTCTTGCGCCGATCGCCGGCAAGGTCGCGGAGATCACCGCCGCCGTCGGCGCGCAGGTTGCCGAAGGTGCCGCGCTGCTGATCATCGAGCCGCTCTGACCGCGTCATCTTGTTCACAGCCGGCGGCCGCCGGCTTCCGTCGTGCGGGCGTCGGCCCTAGGAAAGAGCATGCCCCTGCATCTGCTGAAGCTGTGCGTCGGATGCGACTCGATCGCCGATCTCGAAAGCTGGATCGAGGAGAACCGGCTGTTCGCGAAGCGGCTCGGCCGGCCATATGAGCAGTTTCACACGACGCGCATGGTTCCCCGGCGCATGGCGGAGATCGCCGGGTCCGGCTCGCTCTACTGGGTGATCAAGGGTCAGGTGAGCTGCCGGCAGCGCGTGCTCGAGATCCGGCCCTTCACCGATGGTGACGGTGTCGGCCGCTGCCACCTGGTGCTCGAGCCGGAGGTCGTGCCGGTCGTGCCACGGCCGTTCCGCCCGTTCCAGGGCTGGCGATATCTGAACGCGGCGGAGGCCCCGGCCGATCTCGGCACCGCATCCGCCGACGGCGCGACCATGCCGGAGGCCTTGCGCCGCGAACTCGCGGGTCTCGGCCTACTCTGACCGGCACGGCTGCCGCACAACGGACCCATTCCGGTCACGACCAGTTGTGCGGTGGAACACATACTTGCCACGAGCGCTGGTGCATTCTCAGGATCCCAACGTGCGGGAGACGGCGATGCTGGTGGCATCAAGCGAATGCGATACGTGGCGCTACGAGGTGCTGGAGACGGCCGACGGCTATCTCGTGCAGCAGCGCGAGATCGACAGCGGTGAACTGAGCCCCGAAAACGCGACCGTGTTCCGGACCGCAACCGTTGCTTTCGCCTATACGCGGATGTGCGTCGCTGCCGAGGACCTTGCCGCGGCGGAAGAAGATGCCGATGCGCCCGACGACACGCTCGCCGAGGTCTTCGAGGCCTCCCAACGGTTCTATGTCGACCTGTGCGGCCGGCTTGCCGACAGCGGCACGACCGTCGAGATGATCGTCGCCCACGAACAGGCGCAGGCACGGCGCGACGCGCGGCACTACAACTGATCCCGCGCCTTTGAGGCCGGCCGCGTCCGGCCTATATGGCGTGGCATGACCCTGCTCTACCTCGCCGCCTTCGCCGTCGTCGTCTGGTGGCTCTGGAAGAGTTTTCCCCGCGTTGCCGGCGCGCTCTATTCAAGGTGGCGGCTGCTGCTCGGGCAGGCGTTGATCTGGGGCGTCGCGATCTTCTTTCTCACGCGCGGGCAGTTCCTGATGGCAGGCGCGGCTGCCGTTGCCGGGGTCTGGCTCTCGATCGGAGGGAACATCCCGGCTTTGCAGGCGCTGGTGCGTGGCGGAGGAACCGCGGCGATCTTCCGCTCCTCGATGCTCGAGCTGACGCTGCGCCCCACGGGCCAGCTGGATGGCTTCGTCCGGGGCGGAGACTTCGCGGGCCGCCCGCTCGGGTCGCTCGATCCGCCGGAACTGTTCGCGCTCGCCCGCGCCTGTCTGCGGGATGACCCCGAGGGGTTCCGTCTACTCGAAACGTATCTCGACCGCCGGCTTCCCGGCTGGCGTCAGCACGTGGACGGTGCAGCGGACGGGCGGCAGCGCACGCAGCCGCAGACGGGCATAATGACGGAGCAGCAGGCCTACGAGATCCTGGGCCTTCAGCCGGGAGCCGGCAAAGCGGCCATAACCGCCGCGCACCGGGCGCTCATGAAGAAACTCCATCCCGACCACGGGGGGGCGACGGAACTGGCTGCCCGGGTCAACCAGGCGAGAGACGTCTTGCTGCGCGGTCATCGCGTTCGATCCTGATCGGTCAGATGCGCTGCGCGAAACAGGCGAAGCCGCTGCGCTTGAGGGCCCGGCACGCAGCCTGCGCATCGTCGCTCTCGAAGCCGCCGAACCGGGCGCGGTAGAGCGTCGAGTCGCCCTTCTGAACCTTCTCGGTGAAGGGCGATGCCTCCGCCAGGATGGTGCGGTTCTTCAGCCGGGCATTGTCGAGGATGGCCCGGGCCTTCTGCTCGTCGTCCGCGGCGCCGAGCTGGATCACCCAGCCGCTCAGGCCGGCCGGCCTTCCCCCGGCGGAGCCGGTGTTGCCGGTCGCGGTATCCCTGGTTTCGGCTCCGACGTCTGCCTTGCGCGGCTCGGCCGTCTTCGCGGGCTCCACCCGATGCGTGATCGTCTTGCGCGGCTCGGCCGTCGAGGTCGTGACCTCGTCCTCCTCCGCCTGCCGACGCGCGGCTCCGCCGGCGTAGGGCAGGGCGGTGGACGGGAGCGCACGCTGTTCCTGAGCCACCGCAAGCCGAAGCTGGCCGGCGGGCTCCGTCGCCTGAAGCGCCGGCTGCGCTCCGACGATCCAGCGCAGCGCGCTGGAACCGGGCGTGGTGGTGGCCAGCGTCGGCGAGAGACCGGTACGGGCGACCGTCGCTCCGCCGGTCGTCGGCGCGGGACGCGCGGCCTGCTGGTCTCCGTCGGCCGGTCTGGCCGAAGCGCGCGGCAGTTCGGCGACGACGGCCGGCCGGACGTCCGGTGTGCGCGGGCGTTCGACCGCCTTCGCTTCGACCGCCTTCGGTTCGGTCGCGACCGCCGCGGCGACCCTGACCGGCTCGGGTTCGCGGTCGGCGACCCGGGCTTCGGCGAACACGGATGGTGCGATCCGGCTGCCCGCGTAGGCGCGCGGCAGCTGGTCTTCCACCATCGAGGCCATCTGGGCGTCGCGGGCACGCCCGGACCTGCCGCCCAGCACGACCGCCATGACGTGCCGGCCACCGGCACGCGCCGACGTCAGCAGATTGAAGCCGGACGCGCGCGTGTAGCCGGTCTTGATGCCGTCGACACCTTCGACGCGACCGAGCAGGCGATTGTGGTTGCGATAGACCGTGCCGGCGTAATCGAACTGGCGCATCTGGAAATAGTGCCAGTAGCGCGGGAACTTCTCGTGCAGGGCGCGGCCGAGGATCGTGAGGTCGCGGGCGGTCGTGACCTGTTCGGGGTCGGGCAGCCCGGACGCGTTGCGGAACACGGTGCGCGACATGCCGAGACTGCGCGCCTTGCGCGTCATCAGTTCGGCGAAATCGTCCTGCGACCCCGCGATGTTCTCGGCCACCACGACGGCGACGTCGTTGGCGGATTTGGTGACGAGCGCCTTGATGGCCTCCTCGACCTCGATCGTCTCGCCAGCTTCCAGGCCGATCTTCGACGGCGCCTGACGGGCGGCGAACGCCGAGACCCGCAGGGGCGACTCCAGCCGGTAGCGACCACGATCGATCTGCTCGAACAGAAGATAGAGCGTCATGACCTTGGTGATGGATGCCGGGTGGCGCAGTGCGTCCGCGTTGAGCGCGCGCAGCACCTTTCCGGTGTTCACATCGATCACGATCTCGGCGTAGGGCGGAGCGTATCCCCCGGCGCGCTTGCGGCGGGCTTCGGCGGGCGAGTGCGCCGACATCAGGACGGCGAAGCCGATCAGTGCCGTCACTGCGAGGGGAAGAGGGCGAACGCGAGACAGCCAGACGCAACCAAACATACGCAGCAACCTCGGTACGCCAGATCGAACAGCCGCCGGCCGGGCCGCGGACGGGTCCGTGGCGGCCGGGATACAACACGAAACGGTAAGCAGGTGCGGTTAGGGAGAGGTTAAGAGGGCCGTCGAAAGCCTGTGCCAACGTCGCACGTTTCGCCTTCGAATGTGGCACTTTTGTGCGATGCAAGAACGCGCTTGACATTCATGTTGCAATGCACAATATGCGGCATACCAGAGCGCGCCAGTCCAGTCAGGCGTGACGGTTGGATATGGAGAGTGACATGGTCAACGGTTTCGAAGACATCCAGAAGATCAGCAAGGACAGCGTCGACAACGCGGTCAAGAGCTTCGGCGCGGTTTCCAAGGGTGCGCAGGCGATCGCCGTCGAGGCGACCGATTACGCCAAGCGTTCCTACGAGACGGGCGCTGCCCACCTCGAGAAGCTCATGGGCGTGAAGACGCTCGACAAGGCGTTCGAGCTGAACACGGACTACGCCAAGAGCGCCTACGAGACCTTCGTGGCGCAGGCGACCAAGATGGGTGAAATGTACACCAATCTCGCCAAGGAAGCCTTCAAGCCGATCGAGACCGCCTTCAACAAGGCGACCCCGGTCAAGTAAGGCCAGGGGACGGCAGCGTCCCCACGCGTTTCGAGTTGCGTAACGAGCCCGGCCCTTGCGGCCGGGCTCTTTTCGTTTTGACGCCCGCCGGCGCGGTCCCGCCAAAGGGAACGAGACTTGCCTCGGCCTGCGACACGTCCGCAGCCCCTTGCCTTGGCACTGGCGAAGCTGGCAGTCTCAGCCTACCTACACGCTATGGCTGGGTCGCCAGCCGAGCCCGACCTTCGCAGGTCAGCAGGAACCTCGTCCGCTTGAGCTTGATGCAGACCAGATCACCCGTCGCGCCGACCGGCCGGCCCCGCAGGTTTAGACCCGCCGGATCGGCCGACCGCAAGCGCGGTCGCGAGGACGGTTCCGGTACGGCCGTCATCACCAAGACCCAGACCAAGACGAAGCGCCCGAATCTCTACCGTGTGCTGATCCTGAACGACGACTACACGCCGATGGAGTTCGTGATCCACGTGCTCGAACGGTATTTCAACAAGAGCCGTGAAGATGCCACACGGATCATGCTTCATGTGCACAACCACGGTATCGGCGAGTGCGGCGTGTTCACCTATGAGGTGGCCGAGACCAAAGTGACGCAGGTGATGGACTACGCGCGAAAGCACCAGCATCCTCTGCAATGTATCATGGAAAAGAAGTGAGGAATGCGTGCCGACCTTCTCCCGTAATCTCGAAAAGGCGCTGCACCAGGCGCTGGCGCTCGCCAACGAGCGCCGTCACGAATATGCGACCCTCGAGCATCTCCTGCTGTCGCTGATCGACGACACCGACGCGGCAGCCGTGATGAAGGCCTGCAACGTCGATGTCGACCAGTTGCGCCGCGCCCTGACCGAATACGTCGACAACGAACTGGAAGGGCTCGTCCACGGCGGGCGCGACGATTCGAAGCCGACCGCAGGATTCCAGCGCGTCATCCAGCGCGCCGTCATCCACGTCCAGTCGTCGGGCCGGGAGGAGGTGACCGGTGCGAACGTGCTGGTCGCGATCTTCGCCGAGCGCGAGAGCCATGCCGCCTACTTCCTGCAGGAGCAGGACATGACCCGCTACGACGCGGTCAACTACA
>CAZVMY010000188.1:0-6233 GCA_964628955.1 uncultured Methylocystis sp. | reverse complement strand
CTCCGGCAAGACCACGCTGTCCAAGATCATCATGCGCGCGCTGCCCGCCAATTCGGGCCGCGTCCTGTTCGACGACGGCTCGGGCCCCGCCGACGTCGCGGAGTTTTCCGGCGAGCGGCTGCGCGCCTATCGCCGCGCGGTGCAGTTCATCTTCCAGGACCCGTTCTCGAGCCTTAACCCGCGCATGACGGTGAATCAGATCCTCTCCGAACCGATGCGTATCCACGACATCGGCACGGAAGAGGAGCGCTACGATCGGGTGAAGACACTGCTCATGCTGGTGGGTCTCGATCAGCGCGCGCTGCGGCGCTATCCGCATTCGTTCTCGGGCGGGCAACGCCAGCGCCTGGGATTGGCGAGAGCGCTCGCGCTGTCGCCCTCGGTGATCCTGTGCGACGAGCCGACCTCGGCGCTCGACGTCTCGGTCCAGGCGCAGGTGCTGAACCTGTTCAAGGACCTGCAGAAGGCGTTGCGGCTGTCGTATCTCTTCGTGACGCACAACCTCGCGGTCGTCGACTACATGGCCGACGACATCGCCGTGATGTGCCGCGGACACGTGGTGGAGCAGGCTCCCCGCGCGCTCCTGTTCCGCGCGCCGCGCCATCCCTACACCGAGGCGCTGCTCGCCGCCGGCCCGGCGCCCGACCTCGACCGGCCGCTCGACTTCGAGAAGCTGCGCAAGGCCGGCTTCTCGAATCCGGCTGCCTGGCCGGCGCCGTTCACGATCCACGACCCGGCCGACGACGGCGTGATGGTCGAGGTGGCGCCCGGCCACTTCGTCCGGCACGGGCCGTCGCTCGACCTCAGCCCGGCTCACAACAACGTCGTTCCGCTGCGGAGGGCTTCATGAAGACTGCCGTCAAGGCTGCGCTCTCGCTGGCGCTGCTCGCCTCCCTTGCGGGCACCGCCTGGTCACAGCAGCTCGACCGCGAGCCGCCGCTGCTCAGGGCGCGCGTCGCTGCCGGCAGCCTTCCCCCGATGGCCGAACGACTACCGGCCGCGCCGCTCGTCGTGGACCTGCAATCGCGCGAGCGGACGCTCGGCCGGCATGGCGGCATGATCCGCACCTTCGCTGCCAAGGCTGCCGACCTGCGCTACATCACCGTGCTCGGCTATACGCGGCTCGTCGGCTATGACGAGAAGCTCGAGATCAAGCCGGACATCCTGGAGAAGGTCGAGGTCGAGGGCGAGCGCGTCTTCACCTTTACTCTGCGGGCCGGACATCGCTGGTCCGATGGCCAGCCGTTCACGACCGAAGCGTTCCGCTACTACTGGGAGGACATTGCCAACCACAAGATGCTGGCACCGTCCGGCCCACCTGAAGTGTTCCTCGTGGAAGGCAAGATGCCGAAGGTCGAGGTGCTCGACGAACTTCGGATCCGGTACAGCTGGGACAAGCCCAACCCGCGCTTTCTGCCACATCTGGCGCAGCCGCGGCCGGTCTTCATCTATGCACCGCAGCACTACCTGAAGCAGTTCCATGCAAAATATGGTGACGCGGCGAAGCTCGAGGCCCGGGCCAAGGAAGCCAAGATGCGTTCGTGGGCTGCGCTGCACACCCGCATGAACGACCCCTACGAGAACCAGAATCCCGCCATGCCGACCCTGTCGCCGTGGCGACAGACGACGGCATCGCCGGCCAACCGCTTCGTGTTCGAGCGCAACCCGTTCTACCATCGGGTCGACCGGGAAGGCCGGCAGCTCCCCTACGTGGACACGCTGGCCGTCGACGTCGTCTCGCAGTCCCTGTTCGCCGCGAAGGCCAATGCCGGTGAGGTCGACCTGCTGACTCGCGGTCTCGGCATGCGCGACGTCCCGGTCCTGAAGGAAGGGCAGCGCACACACTCGTACAAGACTCTGCTCTACCGTCATGTGCGCGGTTCGGCCTTTGCGCTCTATCCCAACCTGACGACGACGGACCCGGTCTGGCGCAGCCTGCTTCGTGACGTGCGCTTCCGCCGCGCGCTGTCGCTGGGCATCGACCGCCGCCTGCTCAACAACGCGCTGCTGTTCGGGCTCGGCACGGAAGGGAACGACACGGTCGACGAGGCAAGCCCGCTTTTCAGGGCCGAGTACCGGACGCGATGGGCGGGCTACGACGTCGAGCGCGCGAACGGGTTCCTCGACGAGATCGGCTTGACCGGCCGGGACTCGTCCGGCATTCGCCTGCTCCCCGACGGCCGCCCGCTCGAGATCATCGTCGAGGTCGACGGCGAGGCGAGCGAGATGGTCGACGCACTGCAACTCATCGACGAGTGCTTGCGGGACATCGGCGTCAAGATCTTCGTCAAGCCGCACGACCGGACGGTGCTGCGCAACCGCTCCTTTGCTGGCCAGACGATCATGGTCGCCAACAGCGGGATCGACAACGCCGCCGCGACGGCGCTGATGCCACCGCACCAGCTCGCACCGCTCGACCAGTCGCATTACGCCTGGCCGAAATGGGCGCAGTACATCGAGACCAAGGGCAAAAGCGGCGAGGCCATCGACATGCCGGAGGTGAAGCGGCTGCATGGCCTGTTCACCGACTGGACCCGGACCGGCGATCTGGAGACGAAGTCGCGCATCTGGCACGAGATGCTGGCGATCCATGCTGACCAGCAGTTCGTGATCGGCACGGTCGCCGGCGACATCCAGCCGGTCGTCGTCGCGGGCAAGCTGAAGAACGTGCCTCGAACAGGCATCTTCTCGTGGGAACCGACGGCGCTGATCGGCGTCTATCGGCCCGACGAGTTCTATTTCGGCGACTGACATGGTGGTCTTCGTTATCCGCCGCGCCGTTCAGATGCTGCTGACGCTGCTCGTCATCTCGGCCCTGGTGTTCCTCATCATCAAGCTGCCGCCCGGCGACTTCCTGTCCAACCAGATCGCCGAATTGCGAGCCGAGGGAGATCAGGCGAGCATCGCCAAGGCGGAGTTCCTGCGCACCCAATACGGCCTCGACCGGCCGGCCTGGCAGCAGTATCTCGCCTGGATCGGCGTGATCCCGGGGCCGAACGGGTTCTCCGGCTTCCTGCAGGGCGACTGGGGCTGGTCGTTCGAGTACGACAAGCCGGTGCGCGACATCGTCGGCGATGCTCTGCTGCTCACCCTGGTGGTGAACATCGCGGTCGTCATCTTTGTGCACATCGTGTCGATCCCGATCGCGATCTACTCCGCAACGCGCCAATACTCGGTAGGCGACTACGTGGCGACGTTCCTCGGCTATATCGGGTTGGCCACGCCGAGCTTCCTGCTCGCCCTGATCCTGCTCTTCTACATGAATCGCTGGTTCGGCATTTCGATCGGCGGACTGATGGACCCGGTCTATCAGGGGCAGCCCTGGTCGATGGACAAGATGATGTCGGTCGGCGCGCACCTGATCGTGCCCGTGGTCGTCATCGGCCTGTCGGGCTGTGCCTCGATGATCCGCCGCATGCGTGCGAACCTTCTCGACGAGTTGCAGAAGCAGTATTTCGTCACGGCCAAGGCGAAGGGCGTGCCGGCGACGCGGGCGCTGCTGAAGTACCCGTTCCGGATGTCGCTCAACCCGTTCATCGCCGATATCGGCAACCTCCTTCCCAATCTCATCTCGGGTTCGGTCCTCGTCTCCCTCGTGATGAGCCTGCCGACGGTCGGGCCGATCCTGCTGCGCGCGCTCAAGGCGCAGGATCAGTATCTCGCCGGCTTCATTCTCATGTTCGTGGCGGCTCTGACCGTCGTCGGCATGCTGATCTCCGACCTCATGCTCGCGTGGCTCGATCCGCGCATCCGTTTCGAGAAGCGCGCATGACACTCCAGGAACCCGCGCGCACGCCCCGCTTCGTCGACGAACGGCCGTTCAATCCGGCCGGCGACGACCTGAAGATCAGCGCGGATCAGGAAGCGTTCTACCGCGCATCGGCGGCGAGGCTGATCTGGCGGAAGTTCCGGCGCAACCGCGCCGCCGTGATCGCGGCGGGGTTCCTGCTGCTGCTTTACGCCATGCTGCCCTTCGTGGAGGTGGTAGCGCCCTATCCGCTGGCTAAGCGGCACGGCGATCACCTCTACGCGCCGCCGCAGTCCGTCCACCTCTTCCACGAGGGGCGCTTCGTCGGCCCGTCCGTCTATCCCTATACGCAGACCTTCGATTTCGAGGCGTTCAAGCGGGTCTACGTTACCGACGAGAGCCGGCCCCAGCCGATCCGCTTCTTCTGCCAGGGCGATCGAACGCTGCTGTTCGGGGTCGTCGAGACCCGGTTTCATCTGATGTGCGCACCAGAGGGCGGGACCTTGTTCCTGCTCGGCACGGACCGGCTGGGTCGCGACCTGCTGTCACGCATCATCTACGGCGCTCGCATCTCCCTCACCGTCGGGCTGATCGGGATCATGATCTCGTTCGTGCTCGGCCTGTTTTTCGGAGGGCTGGCCGGATACCTGGGCGGCTGGGTCGACAACGTGATCCAGCGCCTCATCGAGGTCATGCGCTCGTTGCCGGAGTTGCCACTCTGGCTGGCGCTGTCGGCGGCCCTCCCGCCGAACTGGTCGCCCCTGCTGGTCTTTTTCGGCATCACCGTGATCCTGGGCCTCCTCGACTGGCCGGGCCTCGCCCGCGCCGTGCGCTCGAAGCTGCTGGCACTGCGCGAGGAGGATTTCGTCAAGGCGGCGGAGCTGATGGGTGCGAGCCGGTCGCGCATCATCGCCCGGCACCTGATCCCGAACTTCATGAGCCACCTCATCGCCAGTGCCACGCTGTCGATCCCCTCGATGATCCTCGGGGAGACGGCCCTGTCGTTCCTCGGCCTCGGCCTGCGGCCGCCGATCACGAGCTGGGGTGTGCTGCTGAACGAGGCACAGAACCTCGCCGCCGTGAACCTTTATCCCTGGCTGCTGACGCCGATGATCCCGGTCATTCTCGTCATTCTCGCCTTCAACTTCATGGGCGATGGACTGAGGGACGCAGCCGACCCGTACCACTGAACGGCCGGCCAGCAGCCGACGGGCGGCAGATCACTCGGCTGGCGTCGGCTCCGGTGCGATCCGGCGGCGACCCGTGACCCTGGCGAAGAACGCGGCGATGCCGCGCGCCACCACGTAGAACACGGGCGTGAACAACAGCCCGAATAGGGTGACGCCCAGCATGCCGAAGAAAACGGCCGTCCCGAGGCTCTGACGCATTTCGGCGCCGGCGCCCTTGGCCAGCACCAGCGGCACCACGCCGAGGATGAACGCCAGCGACGTCATCAGGATCGGCCGCAGACGCGTGCGCGCCGCGGCAACGGCGGCATCAAACCGCGACATGCCGCCTTCTTCAGCCTGCTTCGCGAACTCGACGATCAGGATCGCGTTCTTGGCCGCGAGGCCGACGAGCACGACGAGGCCCACCTGCACGAGAATGTTGTTGTCGAGCCCCATGTAGCGGACGCCGAGCAGCGCTGCGAGAAGGCACATCGGCACGATCAGCACCACCGCCAGCGGCAGCAGCCAGCTTTCGTAGAGCGCGGCGAGCAGCAGGAAGACGAACACCACGGCCAACCCGAAGGCGAGGATGGCCGTGTTGCCGGCGAGTTTCTCCTGAAGGGCGAGTTCGGTCCATTCGAACCCGAAGCCGTCGGGCAGCCGCTCGGCCATCAGCTTCTCGACCGCCGCGATCGCCTGCCCCGTCGAAAACCCGGGCAACGTCGATCCCTGCACCTCGGCGGCCGTGTAGACGTTGTACCGCGGCACGCGATACGGGCCCGAGATGTCCTGGAAGGTCGCGACGGAGCCGATCGGAACGACGTCGCCGTTGACGTTCCGCGTCTTCAGGTTGGCGATGTCGCGCTGGTTCAGGCGGAAGGGATTGTCGGCCTGCGCCGTCACGCGGTAGGTGCGGCCGAGAATGTTGAAATCGTTGACGAAAGCGGAACCCATGTAGATCGACAGGGTCTCGAACACACGGCTGATCGGCACCCCGAGCATCTCCGCCTTGACGCGATCGATGTCGGCGTAAATCTGCGGCGTCGAGGTGTTGTAGAGCGAGAACACCTGCGTCAGGCCCTGGATGCCGTTGGCCGCGATGTAGATCTCGGTCGTGGCCTTTTCGAGCTCGGCGTAGCCGCGGCCCGCGCGGTCCTGGATATAGAGCTTGAAACCGCCGCCGGTGCCGATGCCTGGCACCGACGGAGGCTCGATCACGAGGCCGAAGGCTTCCGGGATTCCGAACATCTTGCGCCGCAGGTCGCCGAGAATCTGTGCGCTCTGGACGCCTTCCTTCTGGCGCTCCTCGAAGCTCT
>CAZVMY010000187.1:0-6293 GCA_964628955.1 uncultured Methylocystis sp. | reverse complement strand
CCGAAGTCTTCACCGGTTCGCCCGGCAAGCTGGTGGCGCTCGAGGACACGATCAACGGCTTCCGCGATCTCTGCGCCGGCAAATACGACCATCTTCCGGAAGCTGCCTTCTACATGGTCGGCAACATGGAGGAGGCGATCGCCAAGGCGCAGCGTCTCGCCGCCGAAGCGGCCTGACGCGATGCCGTCCAGCTTCCGCTTCGAACTCGTCTCGCCGGCGCGGCTGCTGTTCGCCGGCGACGTCGAACAGGTCCTGATTCCCGGCGCCGAGGGCGACATGACCATCATGGCGCAGCACGCGCCCGTCATGACCGCGCTGCGGCCGGGCTATGTCGAGGCGTCCGGCCAGCAGAAGGTGTTCGTGCTCGGCGGCTTCGCCGAGGTGAACGGTTCGGGCCTTACGGTGCTGGCCGAGAAGGCGGTTCCGGCCGGCGAACTGACCGGCGACATGCTGGATCACGAGATTGCGGTCGCCGAGAAGATCATTCACGGACAAGCCTCGGCGGAAGCGAAGCGCCTCGCCGGCGAAGCGGTCCACGCGATCCGCGACATCCGCAAGTCGCTGGCGCACTGAGCGGACGAGAGGTCGAGTCGGGTGGCGACCTCCGAACAGACGATCTGGGAAGAGAGCCCGACCATGCGGGACGTGCTCTTCAACCCGTTCATGCTGATCATCACAGTGCTGCCGCTCGGGCTGCCGCTGCTGTTCATCTGGCTCAGGCGCTCGTTGACACGCTACACACTGACCAACGAGCGGCTCATCGTGCGCAAGGGCCTGTTCTCGAAGAGTGTCGACGACATCGAACTCTACCGCATCCGCGACACGCGGGCCGAGCAGAGCGTCTTCGAGCGCCTCGTCAACATCGGCCGGATCGAGGTGAGCAGCACCGACGAGACCGGGCTGATCGTCGTCGACAAGGTGATCGCGCCGCACGACAAGCGCGAGTCGATCCGCCGGCTGGCCGAGGATGCGAAGCGCCAGCGCAACATTAGGATCGTCGAGGAGTGACCAGCGGAGCCGGACGGATGAGCTACGCCGCCTTCGCCGAACGCATCGCGTCCATCAACGACCTGCTCTGCGCCGTTTCGGTGATGCAATGGGACGCCCGGACCATGATGCCGGACGGCGGCGCCGTCACGCGCGGCCAGCAGATGGCGACGCTTTCGGTCGCGGCCCGCGACATGCTGGTCGCCGACGAGACGCTCCGGCTGATCGACGCCGCCGAGCGGGAGACGCAGCCGCTCGCCGAGGACGCGCCCGAGAGGCGGGCGCTGGCCCAGGCGCGTCGCGCCGTCCTGCATCACCGGCGCATTCCGCCCGACCTGCAGCGCCGACGGACGGAACTGCGCACGGTGGCCCAGGCCGCCTGGATAAAGGCGCGGGCCGAGAGCAACTTCGCGCTGTTCCGCCCGCATCTCGAGGCCATCGTGGCGATGTCGCGTGAATACGCCGAGGCAGCGGGCTATGCGACGCATCCCTATGACGCGATGGTCGGCCTGTTCGAGCCGGGCGAGACGGCCGCCAGTCTCACACTGCTGTTCGACCGGCTGCGCATGGCGCTGGTGCCGCTGGGGCGGGCGGTCGGCGCGGCGGCAGCCGGCGACATAGACGTGCTGGCGCAACCCTTCGCCATCGCCGATCAGGAGGCGTTCGGCCGGTTGGTGGCCGAGCGCTTCGGCTATGATTTCAGCCGCGGGCGTCTCGATCCGACCGTGCATCCGTTCGAGATCTCGTTCACCCGCAACGACGTGCGCATCACGACGCGCTACAACGCGAACCATCTCGTCCCGGCGCTGCAGGGCACGATGCACGAGACCGGGCACGGGCTCTACGAGCAGGGTATCGATCCCGCCTTCACCCGCACCGCGCTCGCGACCGACCTGATCCAGCTCTATGCGGTCGGCGGCGCCAGCTTCGGCGCGCATGAATCGCAGTCGCGGCTGTACGAGAACCACGTCGGGCGGAGCCGCCCCTTCTGGGCGGTGCATTACCCGCTGCTCCAGGCGCGCTTCCCCGATGCGCTCGGTAGCCTGCCGTTCGAGACGTTCCACCGCACCTTCAACAAGGTCCGGCCGGGCCCGATCCGTGTCGAGGCGGACGAACTCACCTACGACCTGCACATCATGCTCAGGGTCGAGATCGAGATGGCGCTGATGGACGGGAGCCTCGCCGTCCGCGACCTGCCGGAGGCGTGGAACGCGCTGGTAAAGCGTGACCTAGGCCTCGACGTCCCCGACGACCGGCTGGGTGTGCTCCAGGACATCCACTGGTCGTCGGGCTATCTCGGCAGTTTCCCGACCTACACCATCGGCAACGTCATGGCGGCGCAGCTGTTCGACGTGGCGAAAGCCGACCCCATCGTGTCTGCGGGGCTGGACGATGCCGACTATGGTCCGCTCCGGGCGTGGCTCGGCGAGGCCGTGCACCGCCATGGGCGTCGCTTCACGCGGGACGAGCTGCTGATCCGTACGACGGGGCGAGCGCTCGATCCGGCGCCCTATCTCGCCTATCTCGACGGCAAGTATCGTGCGCTCTACGGCGTTGCCGCCTGATCAAGCCGCACGCACCTTTTCCAGGAAGTCCTGCACGCTGCCGTCGAGACTGCTGGCGTCCGCCGCAAGCCCGGTCGCGGCACCCAGAACATCGTTCGATGCCATGCTGGCGCTGGTCGCCGCTTCGCGCATCTCGCCGATCGTCTCGTTCACCATCCGGGTTCCCTGCGCGGCTGCGCTGACGTTGCGGGCGATCTCCTGGGTCGCGGCGCGCTGTTCCGCCACGGCATCGGCGACCGAGCGCGCGATCTCATGAATACTGCCGATGGCAGCCCCGATCTCGTCGATGGCGCGGACGGCATCGCTGGTCGCGGCCTGCATCTCGGCGATATGGCCCGCGATGTCGCCGGTCGCCCGGGACGTCTGGTTTGCGAGTTCCTTGACCTCCGCCGCGACGACACCAAAGCCGCGGCCCGCCTCGCCGGCGCGGGCCGCCTCGATCGTGGCGTTCAAGGCCAGCAGATTGGTCTGCGCCGCCACGCCGCCGATCAGCTTCACGACGTCGCGGATCTGATCCGCGGCCCGCACGAGGCTGCCGACGCTGACGTTGGTGCGGGATGCGACCTCGACTGCGCGTGCCGCGACGCCCGACGTCTCCTCGACCTTCTCACCGATTTCCCGCGAGGCGGCAGCGAGTTGTTCGGCCGCTGTCGCGACCGCCTCGACGTTGGTAGAGGTTTCGCGGGCCGTCCCGGCGGCGTCGTCGGCACGCTCGGTCGTGCCCCTCGCCGTGCCCTCAAGCGTGCGAGCGGAAGCCTCCATCTGCTGCGCCGCGTCGGCGACGCTCCGCACGAGATGGCCAACGCTCGCCTCGAACTGGTTGGCCAGCGCCGAGAGGTCCGCCCGACGCCGTTCGGCCGCGCGCCGTTCTGCATCACCTTCGGCCGCCTTGAGCCGCTCGGTCTCGGCGATGCTGCCGGCAAACGCGGCCATGCCCTGCCAGATGTCGCCGATCTCGTCCGACCGAGGTCTCACGGTAGGCAAGGTCCGGTCGCCGGCGGCGAGGCGTGTGATGGTGTCCGCGACCTGTCGCAGCGGCCGCGCGATGTGCTTATGGCCGACAAGGATGCCGAGACCGAGCGCCGCAATCACGCCGCCGCAGGACAGGACGAGCAGCAAGCCGAGCTCGTCCCTGTACAGGCGCTCGACATCGGCCTCGATCGCCCGGGCGCGGTCGAGGCCGGCCTTGCCCATCTGTTCGATCTTAGCCTGGAAGGCGATGCGGTTGGCGCGGTTCGCCTCGTTGTTGCCCTGCTGGTTCGCAGCGGCCGGCGAGACCTCACGCCCGAGGCGCTCGATCTCCAGCCGGAACGCGCGGAAGGTTTCCGCGTCTTTGCGGATGTCGTCGAATGGCGCGCGGTCCTCGCTCATGATGCGCGGCTCCCAGTCGGCAAGAAGCGCATCGATCTCATTCAGGCTCCGGATCAGACCCTTGCCGAAGCGGGCGGCCTCCGTCGTCCCCTGAGCGGCGTAAATACCGCGCGACTCCATGACGACATGAGTGACGAGATGGTTCAGCCGCTCGCTGTTTTGCGTTTGCCGGACAGTATACTGTACGCCCGAAACCGCGTTCCTGAAGCTTTGCAGCGCCATGATGCCAGCGACTGCCGTCCCGATGAGGATCACGGCGATCGAGCCGACCAGCAATAGAATTTTTGTGCCGATACGCATCGTAATTCAACCCATATCGCGCCGTTCTGCTCATGTGATACGCGATGGCCCTGTTTCTGTTTGGTTAACGAGGCGGCGAGGAACTCCGGTCTGGCGGTAATGTGATCGGTTGATAGAGTGGCGCCATGGAGTCGATCCTGCATTCCCAAGCGTTCGGCGGCATGCCGGTTCATGTCCATCCGTGGCGCGACGCCGTCCTCGACGAAGTCCATGCGCGTCCGTTCCGGGCAGCCGAGGCGCCGAGCAGCTTCCTCAGGCTCGCCTTCGTCTGCACGGCGGACGAGGCGCAGGCGGACTGGCAGGCGCTGGCAGCTCTCTGTCGCCGCCTGCAGCAGCCGGAACCCGAGGCGGGCTCGCGGCATCACGTGCTGCGGCTCGAACGGCGGACGTTGCGCTGGGAGCGGCATTCCGAATTCGTGACGCATACCTACGAGCGGCAGGGCCATGCCGATGCCGGCCCGGCCGATCTCCTGCCCTATCCCGGCCTGCAACTCGTCGCGGTCAGGCTCGATCTGCTGAGCGCCGTCCCGCCTGAGACCGTCGCTGCGACCTATGACGACACCAGTCTCGCGATGTCGCTGGTCGACGACGGCGGCGCGGTCGCCATGACCGATTTCCGGCGCGGGGCGGACGGATTCATCCGCTACAGCGTCATCGATCTCGGGCTGACGCCGCTGCGCTCTGGCGCGGTCTGCCAGCGGCTGCTGGAGCTCGAAACCTACCGCGCCTTCGCCCTGCTCGGGCTGCCGGAGGCGCAGCGCCACGCGCCGACCGTCAAGCGGATCGAGGATGCGCTGGCCGCCGCCACCAACCGGATGACCACGGCGTCGGGTCTCACCGACAACCGCATCCTGCTCGACGAATTGACTTCGGCCGCGGCCGAACTCGAGGCCGGTTCGGCGGCGGCCGCCTTCCGGTTCAGCGCGAGCCGGGCCTATGACGGACTGGTGCAGAGCCGGCTCAAGGCGATCGGCGAGACGCCGATCGCGGGCCGCCAGACGATCGCTGCCTTCCTCGACCGGCGGATGGCGCCGGCGCTGCGCACCTGCCAGGCGATCGAGGACCGGCAGGTCAACCTGTCGCAGAAACTCGCGCGCGCCGCGAACCTGCTGCGCACCCGGGTCGACATCGAACTGGAAGGTCAGAACCGCGATCTGCTCGCGGCCATGAACGAGCGGGCGCAGCAGCAGCTCCGCCTGCAGCAGACGGTCGAAGGGCTCTCCGTCGCGGCGATCAGCTATTATATCGTCGGCCTTTTCGGCTATGTGGCAAAGGCGGCGAAGGACGCCGGCATCGTCAAGCTCGACCCGAACGTGGCCATGGGAATCGCGGTGCCGTTCGTGGTCGTCGCAGTCGCCTTCGTGATCCGCCGCATCCGGCGGCCGCACGACTGAGCTGGCAGTTCATTCCTCGCCCATGGCGACCAGTGCGGCATTGCCGCCGGCGGCGGCCGTGTTGATGCTCACCACCTGCTCGCAACCAAAGCGCGTGAGGTAATGCGGGCCGCCAGCTTTTGGACCGGTGCCCGACAAGCCCGCGCCGCCGAACGGCTGCGTGCCGACCACGGCGCCGATCATGTTGCGGTTGACGTAGAGGTTGCCGGCCGGCGAGTGCCGCTCGACGAGCCGCATGGTCTCGTCGATGCGGGTGTGCAGCCCGCCGGTCAGCCCGTAGCCGGTGGAACGGATCGCCTCGAGGAGTGCGGGAAGCGCGGTCGCCTTCCAGCGCACGACATGCAGGATCGGGCCGAACACCTCGCGGTCGAGATCGGCGACCTGGTTCAGCTCGAAGACATGCGGCGCGACATAGCTGCCGCCCGGAGCCTTCGCTGCCAGATGCACGCGCACGCTCTCCCGCATCAGGGCGACATGCGCGTCGAGCCCGGCCTTGGCCTCCGCGTCGATGACGGGGCCGACATGGGTCGCGACGTCACGCGGATCGCCGACCACGAGTTCGCGGGCGGCGCCGACCACCATCTCGATCACGCGGTCCGCGACATCCTCGTGCACGCACAGCAGGCGCAGCGCCGAGCAGCGCTGGCCGGCGGAGCGGAACGCGAACGTCACGACG
>CAZVMY010000186.1:0-6323 GCA_964628955.1 uncultured Methylocystis sp. | reverse complement strand
AGACCGAAGCGGGCGTGCACCGGCTGGTGCGGATCTCGCCCTACGATTCCAACGCCCGGCGGCACACCAGCTTCGCCAGCGTGACCGTCTATCCGGTGGTAGACGATTCCATTCAGATCGACCTGAAGGAATCCGACGTTCGGGTCGACACCATGAGATCGGGCGGCGCCGGTGGTCAGCACGTCAACAAGACGGAGTCGGCCGTCCGCCTGACGCATATCCCGACCAACATCGCGGTCGTCTGTCAGGACGGGCGGTCGCAGCACAAGAACCGGGAGGAAGCCTGGCGGCGGCTGCGCGCCCGGCTGTACGAGCTCGAACTGAAGAAGCGCGAGGACCAGGCGGCCGCCGACCAGGCCGCGAAGACCGATATCGGCTGGGGTCACCAGATCCGCTCCTATGTGCTTCAGCCCTATCAGCTCGTGAAGGACCTGCGCACCGGCATCACGTCGGGCACGCCGTCGGACGTTCTGGACGGCGATCTGGACCCGTTCATGGAGGCGGCGCTGTCACAACGCGTACACGGCGGCACGGGAGCCGTCGAGGACATCGACTGAGGCTCAGCGGCGCGCGAGCATCCGCGCTGCGCGCAGGAAACGCATCGGATCGGCGGGTTCGCCGTCGATCCGGGTCTCATAGTGCAGATGCGGTCCGGTCGAGCGTCCGGTCGAGCCAGCCCGGCCGAGAACCGCGTTTTTTGCTACGGACTGGCCGGGCTCGACGTCGATCGCGGTCAGATGGGCGTACCGGCTGCTGAGACCGTGGCCGTGGTCGATCTCGACCATGTTGCCGTATCCGCCGGCCCAACCGGCTTCGACGACCTTGCCGGCCGCGGTAGCGCGGACGGGCGTGCCGTGAGTGGCGCGGAAGTCGATCCCCGAATGCAGCGCTGGCCCGCGTGTGAACGGATCGGTGCGCACGCCGAACTGGCTGGTCACCTCCGTATCGCCGGCGACCGGTCGACCCAGAGGCAGAGAGGAAAGCGCCCGGCGGGCCGCCTCTGCCCCCTGGAGCATGGACTGGGTCTGTGTCACCTGCAGGTCGAAGGCGGGAAGGCCTTCGCGATTGAGCGGGATCAGCGGTCCGCCCTGCGCGCCGGTCTTCGAGACGGTTCCGAAACGGGATGGTTCCAGTCCGGTCTCGACCATCACGGCCGACCACTCGCGCAGCTTCGCCCGGGCCATCCCGTCCACCGCGAGAAGCGCCCGCATCTGGGCGCGTTCGATCCGGTCGACGGACTGGCGGGCGGCGATCACCTGCCGGTCGAGAGGCAGATCCGGGCGAAGACCCACGTGGTTCTCGGGCCGGGTCTTGCCGGTGCCCCGCAGCTCCAGCTGGTCGAACGCCGGGCGCGGCTTCGCGGGGAGCGGCGCATAGGCGCTGATCGACCCGGTGAACAGCGGATCGAGCCGTGGCTGGGCGGCCTGGAGAGGCAGCGGGAACGCGGGGTCGCTCGCGACCGAGCGTGCGGCCGATTTCGGGTCGACCGCCCCGGTGGCCTTCGTTTCGGCCATCAGCGGATGCTCGATCAGCTGGCTCACCATGGACTGGCGATTCTCGAGCTGTGCCTGCCGGGTCAGGAGCTCCTGCAGCTTGCCCGCGAGGCTGTCCTGGTCGATCACCTGCCGCGAGGTGATGCGGTCGATCTGGTTGCGCAGGGCGGCGAGGCGATCCTCGTAGGCATATTGCATTTCGGCCTGCTGGGACATCAGCCCGACCAGCATGTCGTCGCGGAACACCAGATAGAGCGTCGCGACCAGATACCAGACCGCCAGAACCGCACCGATGACACCGCCGAAGAGGACCAGGGGACCTGGAACCTCGACGATCCTGTCGCGGCCGGCGCGCCGGAAGACGAGCGCGACGGCGTTGTCGGTGTTGGCGAAGGGGCGGGAGGCTGGGAACCGGGACGCCATGGACTCACCGTCGAGGCGCCACGGTCGGCGCCGCGCTGTCCATCAGAGACCATTAAGGTTAACCATCTCCTAATCTGCCGTCTCGGACGTCACGGCCGCGAGCCGCCCACAGCTCAGCGCCGGATGGATTCTGCCGCCGCGAGCACCTCCTCGGCATGGCCGGGAACCTTGACCTTGGCCCATACTCGCGCGACTTTTCCGTCAGCGTCGATGAGAAACGTCGACCGCTCGATTCCCATGTATCTCTTGCCGTACATGCTCTTCTCGACCCAGACACCGTAGGCTTCGAGAGTCGACTTGTCCTCGTCCGAGGCCAGTCCGAAGCCGAGGCCGTACTTCTGGCGGAACTTCTCGTGGCTGGCGACGCTGTCGGCGGAAATTCCGACGATCTCGGTTCCGGCAGCCTCGAACCGGGGCTTCAGGGCGTTGAATTCCATCGCCTCCTTGGTGCAGCCACTGGTGTCGTCCTTGGGATAGAAATACAGGACCACCTGACGTCCCCTGAGACTGCCGAGCGATATCGACTGGCCGCCGGCGGCCGGAAGCGAGAAATCGGGTGCCTGATCGCCGACGGCTGGAGATTTTGTCATTGGCCATTCCTTCGTCAAAGTGCTGGGTGTTTGGTGCAGCCGCGGTTCGCGCCGGCATTGAAGCCAATTTCGCCATCGGACACCATCGGGCGAATCGTGCGCGGAGGTCGCACCCGTCTGGCGCGGTTCGTGGAACGAACGGAGAAGTATGTCGGCCGAACGGACCGATCAGACGCATGCACGACGCAGCGCCAGGCGTCACGAGGTGAGCGCCGCGCACGACGTCGGGCAGGTTCCGGTGCCGCGGCGGATTCGCCGCCGCCTGTTCGTGCGCGTGCTCGGCGGCATGTGCCTTCTGGCCCTTCTGCCCTTCGCCGCCGCCACCCTCGTCGCGCTCTATCTCTCGGTCCAGCCGATCGACGCGGTATTCGTGCGCGACCGGGTCGTTGCGGCCCTGCGCGAGCAGACCGGAAGCGACTTCGACGTCAACGTCGACAATGCGCTGATCCGGCGAGCGAATTCTGGCCTGGCGGTCGAGCTTTCGGGCGTTTCCGTGCGTGATCGGGCACGACGGGAGGTGGTGCGGGCCGACAGCGCGCGCGTGCTGTTCGACTCCTGGTCGCTCGTCTCGGCCCGACTGGTGCCGCGTCGGGTCCTCTTGCGCGGCGCCGAGCTTCATCTCGACATCCAGGGCGACGGCCAGGTTCTGCTGTCGGCCAGCCATCGCACGCGGCCCGACACGGCAGGACAGGAAAGCGCGGAGCAGCCCGACCATGCGCAGACCCGGTTCGACGACACGATGGCGCTTCTGGCGGCGTTCGGCCGGTTCGACGGCATCGCCGGCGCCCTGGCGTCCGTCGAGCTGTCCGACGGTCGCCTCGTCATCCGGGACAGCCGATCCGGGCTCCGCGCGGATTACGAGGATCTCGCCATCACCTTTACCGATTCGCGCGCGGAGCCGCCGCGGCTGACGGCGTCCGCCCGTTCCGCGCAGGGTCCGGTCTCCGCCAGCCTCGAAATGTCGGCGGACGCGGCTTCCGGTCAGCAGATCAGGATCGGCATCGATAACCTTTCGTCGGCGGAACTGGCGCTCGCCGTCGGCCTTCGCGAGTTGCGCGAGCAGCTCAGCGGCGCCTTCGCGCTTTCGGCCACCGTCAGTGTGAACGGCGCCGGTGCGCTGGCCGCGGCCGACGTCGGGATCCGCAGCGACCGCGGCAATCTGGTGATGCAGGACGTGGTGCCGGACGTCTTCCGGCACGATCTCGCCGCGCTCGACTTGCGGTGGGTCGCGGGCTCGCGTCGGGTCGAGGTGTCGCGGCTCGCCTGGCAGGCGGGCGAGACGAAGCTCCTGTTCGCCGGGGACGTCACGATCCCCGACGAGGCCGACGCGCCGCTGCAGCTGGCGCTGTCGGGCAGGGATCTGCCGCTCGACCGCATCGCTCCGGGTGACCCGATCGTCCGGGTCGACGTCGCGACGGCCGTCGCCCGCATCGACCGGAACTATCGCAGGATCGTCCTCGACCGGCTGGCGGCGACCGGCCAGGACACCGACATTGCGGTGTCGGGCGAGGCTCGGCTTGAGGACGACGGGCCGAGTCTCAAGCTCAAGGTTGCAGCGGGTCGCATGCCGGCGCGAACCGCGCTGCGCTACTGGCCGATCAGTTCCGCGCCGGAAGCGCGCTCCTATCTGCTCCAGAACGTCGCGTCCGGCACATTGGATCGCGCGTCACTCGCCATAGACATGCCGCCTCCGGTGCTGCGCGAGGCGATGAAGAAGCGCCCCGTGCCGGCCGAAGCCGTCCATCTCGATTTCGCGATGTCCAGCGCGGCGGTCAACGTCATGGACGGACTGCCGCCGCTCGCCGAGGCCGCCTTCTCAGGAACCGTCACGGGTCGCGTGCTCGACATCGCGATGCCGGCCGGCGAACTGGTCCTTCGCTCGGGCCGCAAGCTTTCGGTCGTCGAAGGCTCGATGGCGGTCGCTGATCTGGGCCAGAAGCCCGCCGAGGCCAGGGTTGCGTTCCGCTTGCAGGGCAGTGCGACCGCCGCGGCGGAAGTGATGACCCTGCCGGTGTTCAAGGGCGCGGTGCAGATTCCCGCTGACCCGGCCGATATCAAGGGCAATTTCGACGGTCGGGTGACGCTCTCGCTGCCGCTCGTCGAGCACCTCGACCCGACGGAGGTCGCGACCCAGCTGACTGCCTCGATTTCCGCGCTGTCGATCGACAAGGCCTTCGGCAAGGAACGTCTCGAAAACGGTGCGCTGACACTGACCGCGGATCGCTCCGGCGTATCCATGAAGGGCGAGGCGCGCATCGGTGGACTGCCTGTCAGCCTGGAGACGCGCCGGCCGAAGGCTGGCTCGGCGCCCGCCACGACGCTCAGCTTCGTGCTCGACGACGCGACCCGCACGAAGCGCGGCCTTCCGGCCCCACCGCAACTCGTCGGCCCGGTCGCGGTGAAGCTCGTGACGGAGAACGCCTCGTCGGACCGGTTCGAGGGTTCGGTCGAGATCGATCTGTCGCGCGCGGCGATTGATGGCCTGCTGCCCGGCTTCCAGAAGCCGGCCGGCCGCCCGGCGCGGGCGACGTTCGACATCGAGGCCAGGGGCAACGCGACCACGATCGGCGACCTGACGTTCGAAGGCGGCGGCGCCTCCATCAAGGGCGCTGCCGAACTCGCCGCGGACGGATCGGTCAGCAGCGTCCGCCTGTCGATGTTCAGGCTCTCTCCCGGCGATAACGTGCGCGTCGACTACGAGCGGGGCGGTGCGGTGCCCAAACTCGCCATTCGCGGCAACAATCTCGACGCGCGCCCGTTCCTGAAGAGGCTCACGTCCGGGGGCGGTTCGCCGGCCGTCGCAGGTCGCGACCGGGACCGCGAGAAGGATAAGGACGACCTGCCGCGCGATCTCGATCTCGACGTCCGCACGACGCTGCTGTCCGGCTTCAACGGCGAGGTTTTGACCGGTTTCGAGCTGAAGGCGCAACGCCGATCGGGGACGCAGCGGCAGCATTCCATGAGCGGGAAGCTCAGCGGCGCGCGCGTCGCGGCGCAATCCGTCGGTCGGGATGGCGACGGCATCACGCTCGAGACGGGCGATGCCGGCGCGCTGTTGCGGTTTCTCGATCTCTATCCACGCCTGATCGGAGGTCAGGGAACGCTGGAGATCGGCGCCGACCAGATGGGTGCGATCCTCGTCGAGGGTTTCTCGCTGCGGAACGAACCCGCAATCAGACAGCTCGTGGCGTCCGCTCCGGTCGAAGGCCAGAACGACGCGGCGTTCCAGCAACAGTTCAACGACGTCGCGTTCACCAAGCTCAGGGTCGAGTTCGCTAAGGGGCCGAACCGGATCGAGATCAAGGACGCCGCGATCTGGGGACCGCAGATCGGCATCGTCCTTTCGGGCATCGTCGACATGGCGCGTGACCGGCTGACGATCGGCGGCACCTTCGTGCCGGCCTACGGGCTGAACAACGCCTTCGCGCAGGTGCCGATCCTCGGCGGGCTGCTGTCGGGTGGCCGGAACGAGGGGCTGCTCGGCGTCACCTTCGGCATTTCGGGCAAGGTTTCGCAGCCGACCCTCACGGTGCGGCCGCTCTCGGCGATCGCGCCGGGGATCTTTCGCAAGCTGTTCGAGTTCAGCACCGACCGCACTCCGGCCCTTCCGAACCGGACGCTCAACGACAGCAACCGCTGACCGCTCAGCCTGCTTTCAGCAGCACGTGCTTCTTCCTCCCGAGCGAGAGCTTGATCGCACCCAGCGTCGCGGCATCGGCGGCGGTCAGCACGGCGCGCTCGTCGGTGACGGGCTGATCGTTGACCCGAAGCCCGCCGCCCTTCACCTGCCGGCGTGCCTCGCCGGTCGAAGCCACGA
>CAZVMY010000185.1:0-6327 GCA_964628955.1 uncultured Methylocystis sp. | reverse complement strand
CGGCGCAGCCCACGACGTTCGGGCACCACCTTCTCGCCTATGTCGAGATGCTCGGCCGCGACCGCGGGCGCCTCGCCGATGCGCGGCGCCGGATGAACGAATGTCCGCTGGGCGCGGCGGCGCTATGCGGCACCTCGTTTCCGATCGACCGTGGCATGACGGCGCGCGCCCTAGGGTTCGACCGGCCGACGGCGAACTCGCTCGACAGCGTCGCCGATCGCGACTTTGCGATCGAGACGCTCGCCGCTGCGGCGATCACCGCCGTTCATCTGTCGCGCTTCGCGGAGGAGATCGTGCTCTGGACGACGGTGCAGTTCGGGTTCGTCCGGCTCTCCGACGCCTTCACCACCGGTTCGTCGATCATGCCGCAGAAGCGCAACCCCGACGCGGCGGAACTCGTCCGCGGCAAGACCGGCCGCGTGATCGCGGCGCTGAACGCGCTGCTCATCGTCATGAAGGGCCTGCCGCTGACCTATTCGAAGGACATGCAGGAGGACAAGGAACCGACGTTCGACGCGATCGCCAGTCTGTCGCTGTGCATCGCGGCCATGACCGGCCTCGTGCACGACATGCAGCCGGATCGAAAGCGCATGAAGACGGCGGCGGGTGCCGGCTATGCGACCGCAACCGACCTCGCGGACTGGCTCGTCCTCACTCTGCGGATGCCGTTCCGCGACGCCCATCACGTCACCGGGCGGATCGTTTCGCTGGCGAGTGAGCGTGGCGTCGCGCTCGAGAAGCTGACTCTCGACGAGATGCGCTCGGTGGAGCCGCGCATCGGGGAGGCCGTCTATGCCGTGCTGGGCGTCGACCGGTCCGTCCGGAGCCGCACGAGCTACGGTGGTACGGCTCCGACCGGAGTGCGGCGCCAGGCGCGGCGCTGGCTGCGTCGGCTCTCGCGCGAAGCCGGCAGAGCGGCCGCAGATGTCTGAGTGCTCGACGTGCGGGGCGGTTGAGCTATTGTGCCGGCCGATCCGGAGGTGTTCGTGAGGTCGGTTTCGTCTGCCGCCATCGTCCTGCTCGCCGCGCTGGCCCTCTCGGCCTGCGGCCGTCGCGGTCCGCTCGAGCCGCCTCCGCGCGCCGATGCGTCGGCCGTCCAGCAGCGCGCTGCCGTGGCCCCACTGCCCCCCGGCGACCAGGTGGACGATCTCGAGGGCAACGTCGACGCGCCCCGTCCGCGCTCCTTCGACGGCGGGACGCCGACGGTGCAGTCCATCGCGCCCCGCGCGTCGACCTCGCGGCCGCCGCCGATCACGGCGCCGAAGCGGGATTTCCTGCTCGATCCGCTGCTCGACTGAAGGGCGGAGGATGCATCATTTCGCCTATCGCAACGGCGTCCTGCACGCCGAGGGGGTCGATCTTCGCGCGATTGCGGACGCGGTCGGGACGCCGGTTTACGTCTATTCGTCCGCGACGATCGAACGGCACTACCGTGTGTTCGCCGAGGCGGTCGGTGCTCCGCCGGCGCGTGTCTTCTACGCGACCAAGGCGAACGCCAATCTCGGGGTGCTGCAGACGCTGGCCCGATTGGGGGCCGGCGCCGACGTCGTGTCCGAGGGCGAGATTCGCAAAGCGATGGCCGCCGGGATCGAGGCGGACTCGATCGTGTTCTCCGGCGTTGGCAAGACGGCGGCCGAACTCGCCCACGCCGTCGACGTTGGGCTCCATCAGGTCAACGTGGAATCCGAGGGCGAACTCGCTCTGCTCGACCATATCGCCAGCGCGCGAGGGCGTCGGCAGCCGGCGGTGATCCGGGTGAACCCGGACGTCGGCGCGGGCGGGCATTCCAAGATCACGACCGGATCGCTCGCCAACAAGTTCGGCGTGTCGTTCGACGAGGTGGAACGGCTCTACGGCGCGGCCGTCGCCATGACGGGCGTCGAGATGCTCGGGCTCGCCGTCCATATCGGCAGCCAGATCGAGCAGCTCGGCTCGCTCGAGGCGGCCTTCGTCAGGCTTGCCGATAGCGTGCGGCGGCTGCGGGCCGCAGGCTACCGGGTGGAACGCCTCGACCTCGGCGGCGGTCTGGGCATCCCCTACGCGGTCGAGGCGCCCTTCGAGCACGGCCCGGACCTCGTCCAGGCGTACGGCGCCATGGTGCGACGGGTTACCGCAGGGCTGGACGTCGAGCTTGGTTTCGAGCCGGGGCGACTGATCGTCGGCAATGCCGGTGTGCTCGTCAGCCGCGCGCTTTACGTCAATCCGCGGCCGGCGAAGCAGTTCCTGGTGCTCGATGCGGCGATGAACGACCTGGTCCGTCCGGCGATGTACGAGGCCCATCACGCGATCTGGCCGATCAAGGAGCCGGCATCCGGGCAGTCGGCGGAAACGTACGATATCGTCGGTCCGGTCTGCGAATCGGGCGATACCTTCGCGATCGGCCGCGCACTGCCGCGGATCCGGCCCGGAGATCTGGTCGCCTTCATGTCGGCCGGTGCCTACGGGGCCAGCATGGCGTCCACCTACAATCTCCGCTGCCTCGTCCCCGAAGTTCTCGTGAGGGGGGACGACTTCGCCGTCACGCGCCCCCGACAAACTTACGACGCGTTGCTTGCCCAGGATGTCGGCCCGTCGTGGTTCGACTGACCCGCCGGACCGGCGTGGCATGGGCCATGCCTGTGGCGAGTTCGCGATCGCGCGCGCAGGGGGACTAGGCGAGACGGCAAGGCATGATAGCCTTCCGATCGGAACGACGGCGGAGCCAATGATGGATCGCGACAGCAGCAGCGCCTCGACCGAGCGGGTTCTGGCCGGCAAGCTCACCGCGGCACGGCGGGTCGTGACGTGGGAGCGGGTTTGGCGCGGGATCGTGCCGCCCGTCTGTGTCTTGGGCGCGTTTGTCGCCGTGTCCTGGTTCGGCCTCTGGGACCTTCTTCCGCCCGCCGGCAGGATGGCGGGGGTCGCGGTCTTCGCGCTGATCTTGCTGGGATCCTTCCGCAGCCTCGTCACTGTTCGGTTCCCGTCCGCCGACGAACTCCAGGGACGGCTCGACCGCGACGCAGGCGTTCCGCACCGACCTGTGGAAGCTGCGACGGACCGGCGCCTGGGTGGTGACGATCGGGTCAGTCAGGCGCTCTGGACGTTGCATCAGGAACGCGCACGGGCGGCACTGGCATCGATTCGCGTCAGGGCACCCGTGCCGGGCATGGCGCGCCGGGACCCGGCTGCGCTGCGCTTCGCCGTGCTTGCGGCGCTGGCCGTCGGCGCGTTCGTCGCCGGCTCCGATCGCCTGGCGCGCGTGGAAGCTGCCTTCCAGTGGAGCCGCCCGGCGGTGCCTGCCGCTCCGCCCCGTCTCGATGCGTGGATCGATCCGCCGGGCTACACCGGCCGGGCACCCATCTTCCTGACCCGCTCGGAGCGACCGCAGGCGGGCGAAGACCGCCTCTCGGTTCCGGCCGCCAGCGTGTTCGTGATCCGCGCGACGCCGTCCGATGGGATCGAGATCGCCGTTTCCGAGACCATGAAGCCCAAGGAGGTGGCGGGCGCTCCCGCTGCCACCACCGTTCAGGCGACGCTGGAACGGCGGTTTACGATCGAGGGCGATGGCGTCGTCGAAGTGAGGCGTGCCGGATCGCTGGTCGCGAAGTTCGATATCGCCGCGATTCCCGACACCGCGCCCGAGATCAGGTTGCTGGAGGCCCGCGCCACCGACAAGGGTGACGGCCTCAAGATCCTTCACGCCGTCCGGGACGATTACGGCGTCGCCAGCGCCGAGGCCAGGTTCGCGCTGCCACGGAAGCCAGGCGAGACGCCACGCCGGACGCTCGTCGAGGCGCCCACCGCGCCTCTGACGCTGCCTTACGGGGATCGCGCACAGGGCGAAGGCGAGAGCGACGTGGCACTCGGCGATCACCCCTGGGCGGGCGCACGGGTTGTCCTGACGCTCGTGGCAAAGGACGACGCCGGTCAGGAAGGCAGCAGCGAAGCTCGCGAGCTGGTGTTGCCGCAGCGGCCGTTCAGCAACCCCTTGGCAAAGTCGCTGGTGGAAGAACGACGCAATCTCGTTCTCGACCCCGATCGCCGGGCGCGGGTCCAGATCGCGCTCGATGCGCTCCTGATCGAGCCCGAGCGGTTCACGCGCGAAACCAACGTCTTTCTCGGGCTGCGGCTCGCCTCGACCCGGCTGAAGGCGGCGCGGACCGACGAGAAGCTGCTCGAGGTCGCCGACTGGCTCTGGACCATGGCGCTCGAGATCGAGGACGGCGGCCTGACCGAGGCGGAGCGGGCGTTGCGCGCGGCGCAGGAGCGGCTGCGCGAGGCGCTGGAGCGCAACGCCAGTCCGGACGAGATCAAGCGTCTGACCCAGGAACTGCGGCAGGCGATGAACGACTACATGCGCGAACTCGCCGAGCGGGCGCAGCGCGAAGGCCAGCGGGCAGACCAGCAGCAGAACGAACAACTGCGCGTGCTCAGGCCGCAGGACCTGCAGCAGATGCTTGACCGAATCGAGCAGCTCTCGCGCGAAGGCAAGCACGCCGAGGCGCAGCAACTGCTCGAGCAGCTTCGCAGGATGATGGAGAACCTGCAGATCGCGCGCGGACGCCAGCAGCAGGACCCGCGGCAGCAGGGCATGAACGAATCGCTCGATGAACTCGACCGGATGACGCGCGACCAGCAGTCGTTGCGCGACCGGACGTTCCGCGACGGCCAGCAGCAGCGGCAGGGCAACCGGCAGCAGGGACAGCAGCAGCAACAGGGACGGCAGGGCCAGCGTCAGCAGGGCCAGCGCGGCCAGCAGGGCGAGCAAGGCCAGCAGGGCGAACAGGACCAGGCGCAGAATGGCGACGGACAGGAAGGCGAAGGCAGCCTGCAGGACCGCCAGGAGGGCCTGCGGAAGCGCCTCCAGGACCTGCAGCGCCGGATGAAGGAGCTTGGCATGAACGGCGAGCAGGGGCTCTCCGACGCCGAGCAGGCCATGCGCGATGCGGAGGGTCAGCTCGGTCGCGGCGAGGGCGGCCGTGCCGTTGACAGCCAGGGCCGGGCGCTCGAAGGGCTTCGTCGCGGCATGCAGGGCATGGCCGAGCAGATGCAGCAGGAGGGCGAGGGCGACGGGACCGAACAGGCCGGCGATCCGAACGCACCGTCGAACGGGCGCACCGGCCAGCCGCGACCCGGCAGCGCCCAGACCGACAATGATCCGCTCGGCCGCAACCAGCGCTCGCGCGAGATTCAGGACGGGAGGGTTCGCGTCCCCACCGCAGGCGAGAGTACAGCCGAGCGTGCCCGACGCGTGCTCGAGGAAATCCGTCGCCGCCTCGGCGAGGTCGAGCGGCCACGGGGCGAGATCGAGTATTTCGAGCGCCTGCTGCCGCGCAACTGACGTGTCGAGAGAAGTTCGCCGTCGTCGGCATCATGCCGGACGACGGCCGAGAGGATTGCAATGACCACGGTATTCAGCGGACTGGTGCCGGTCGCGACCGGCGCAGTCGCGATCGTTCTGCTCCTCGGGCTGTTCAACATGCTGCGCGGGGGTGATCCCAACCTTTCGCAGAAGTTCATGCGCTGGCGCGTGCTGCTGCAATTCGGCGCCATCGTCCTGATCATGGCGACGCTCTGGCTCAGGGGTGGCTGAACCGGGTTATCCCGGCTGGCAGCCGCAGCTTTCGGCGCGGCAACGTCGGCTTGCCACTTGCACGTCGGCGCGCCGGGCGGCATGAGCGGCGCATGGTCAAGCTGAACAGAATCTACACGCGCACCGGCGACGGCGGCACCACGGGGCTGGGTGACGGCGCACGCGTCGCCAAGGACAACCTCCGGGTCGAGGCGTTCGGGACGGTGGACGAAACCAACGCCTGCGTCGGTATCGCCCGGCTGCACCTGGAGCCGACCGAAACGCTGGTTGGCCCGATGCTGCTTCGCATCCAGAACGACCTGTTCGATCTGGGCGCCGACCTCTGCACGCCGGTGAGCGACAAACCGCTCGGCTGGGAACCGCTGCGGATCGTCGCGGCACAGGTCGAGCGGCTCGAGACCGAGATCGACCAGCTGAACGCCGAACTCGCGCCGCTCAACTCCTTCGTGCTGCCAGGCGGGACGCCTGCGGCGACCTATCTCCACCTCGCCCGCACCGTCTGCCGGCGGGCCGAGCGGCGGATGGTCTCGCTCGCGGCCAGCCCTGGCGAGGTCGTCGGCGAGGCGGCCCTGCGCTACGTCAACCGGCTCTCCGACTTCCTGTTCGTCGCCTCCCGTCACCTCAACGGCAAGGGCGCGGGCGACGTGCTGTGGGTTCCCGGCGCCAACCGCTGAAAGACGTGATTCGGAACGGGGTTAAGCGGCTCCGCCCTCGCGTTGACGCGCCTGATGTCGGCCATGCTCTACGGCGTCACG
>CAZVMY010000184.1:0-6330 GCA_964628955.1 uncultured Methylocystis sp. | reverse complement strand
ATTCGCTCGGCCGCACCTTCTTCGAGCCGACCGTCCTCGCCAACGTGACGACGAAGATGCTCGTGACGACCGAGGAAACCTTCGGGCCGCTCGCGCCGATCTATCGGTTCGAGACCGAGGAGGAGGTGGTGGCGCTGGCCAACGCCACGCAGTTCGGGCTGGCGAGCTATTTCTACACGAAGGATCTCGGCCGTGCCTTCCGGGTGGCGGAGGCGCTGGAATACGGCATGGTCGGCATCAATTCGCCGATCCTCGGCACCGAAGTGGCGCCCTTCGGTGGCGTCAAGGAATCGGGGCTGGGCCGCGAGGGCTCGCACCACGGCATGGATGAGTTCGTCGAGATCAAATACATGCTCGTCGGCGGCCTCTGAATTAACCCTTCGTCAATCCCGCCCCACTATCGCCATTCATCTGTCGTTCAGGATCATCGTCGACGCCCGCGCAAAAAAGTTTGTGCCGGCGTCGATCCGGACGCCTGAACGGCTCGTAAGCGGGCGGGGACAAGACGGGGGACAGGGATGGCGACGGTTGCCGACCGGCATCATCGCAATGGCACCGCGGCTGTGGTCCAGAAAAAGGGCCGCGATCTGCGCATCGACATTTTCCGCGGTCTCGCCCTCCTCGCAATCTTCATCGATCACATGCCGGGGAACTCGCTCGCGGGCCTTACGCCGCAGCGCTTCGGCTTCTCGGATGCCGCCGAGATCTTCGTTCTGCTCGCCGGCGTGTCGGCGACCTGGGCTTATGGCGCGATCTGGACATCCGCGGGATGGCTGCCGGCAATCCGCGCCGTCCTGCGCCGCATCGCGACGCTCTATGTCGTCCATCTCGCGCTGATCGCCGCGATGCTCGTGCTCGCGCTTCTCGCGATGCGGACCTTCGGCGACCAGCGCTATCTGGACGATCTGTCGCTCGACGCTCTGCTGACGGACCCGGCGAGCGCGGTCAGGCATGCCCTGACCCTGACCTACCTGCCGCTCTATCTCGACATCCTGCCGCTCTACGTGGTGCTGCTCGCCGCGATGCCGATGATCATCTTCGGCCTCCGGCTGCACTGGGCAGCGCCGCTCGCCGTATCGTTGCTGCTCTATGCCGTCGCGATCACGACCTCCGTGAACCTGCCGAACTGGCATGCCGGCAGCGTCTGGTACTTCAATCCGCTCGCCTGGCAGATCGTCTTCGTCGCCGGCGCGACGCTCGCTCATGTGGCGCGAGGCGGGGTGTCGCTGTCGCCCGCGAGCCCGGCGGGGCGCGCGCTCACGGTGCTGGCGGCAGGATACCTCGGCTTCGCATTCCTCGTCGCCGCACCCTGGCAGCAGGTGCCCGCCTTCGCGAACCTGTCGATCATTCCGGCGAGCGCGCTGCCCGTCGTCAGCAAGACCGACCTGTCGCCTTTCCGGCTGCTCGACGTTCTCGCGAGGCTCTGGATCGTGCTCGTCCTGGTCGACCGCTCCGCGGCGATCCTGCGCTCGGGAACCGGCGAGGCGCTCGCGCTTCTCGGGCGCCATTCGCTGCCGGTGTTCGCCGTCGGCATCGTGCTCTCGTTCGTGGGCTCCGTGGCCTTGCGCGAGCTCGGCTTCGGCCTGTGGCTCCAGATCGCGGTGACGATCGGCGGCGCCGGTCTGATGCTGGCGCTGGCCCGGTGGCTGGAGAGCCGCGTGGCGACCGTGCGGCGGCCGGCGGCGCTCGTGCCCGACGCGCGCGGCCGGGCGGTTGCCTGACCCGGTGCGATCTGTGCTATACTTTGACCGATGAGTGACAGTCGGACCAGTCGCCGGAGCTTCGTCACGAGCGCGCTCGCGATCGCGGTGTGCGGACCGATCGTGGCGCGGGCCGGCGGGAGCGTGCCGCGTGTCGTTCCGCTGGGCGGTTCCGCGCATCCCCTGCAGCTCGCGCCGGGAAGCGACGGTACGGTCTGGTTCGCTGCCGCCCGCGCCGGGGCGCTCGGGCGGCTGTCGGAGGGCAGGGACGAGGTCGATTACGTTTCGCTCGGCAACGGCGCCAAGCCGAAGGGGCTGGTCGCCGCGCCGTCGGGCATGCTCTACGCGATCGATCCGGCGCAGGACGTCATCCATCGGCTCGATCCGGCTTCGCTCGCTGTGACGCGGCTGCCGATGCCGTCGGGAATGCCGTTTCTCGAACTGACCGGCGCGGCGGTGGACGGCACGGGGCAGCTCTGGTTCGCCGCGCATGGCGGCTGGTATGGCCGGGTCGATGCTCAGGGCGAGACGGCCCTCGCGGAGGCGCCCGGCGGCCGCGGCCCCGGCGCGATGGCCTCGGCACCCGACGGCTCGGTCTGGTGCGTGTCCGCCAAGGCTGGGCTGCTGTTCAGGATCCGGCCGGAAACCGGCATCGCCGAGCCGGTCTCGCTGCCGGCCGCGCTGACGGGTGCGCGCGGCGTCGCCGTGGATCGCGCCGGCGCCGTCTGGGTCGCCGGCTACGACGCGGGCCTGCTCGCGCGGTATCGGCCGCAGCGGGACGACTGGGCTTTCTGGCGGCCGCCGGGCGAGCCGCGTCTGCATGCCATCGCCGTCGACGGCGACGAGCGGCTCTGGATCAGCGACATCGCCCAGGACCGGATCCTGCGGTTCGACCAGCGCACGCAATCGTTCGCGACGACCTTCGCCAACCTGCCGAAGAGCGGCGTCCGCCACCTGCTGGCTCATGCCGGCCGCATCTGGCTCAGCGAGAGCCAGACCGACCGCATCGTCGCGCTGGATGCCGGCAGCGGCCTGACGTAAGCAGCCGGCGTTGCGGGTGGGGTCGGGCGCTCTGGGCTGGCGCGTCGGCCCCGCTCCGGTTCAGCGACGGGCGGTGGTCTGGGGTGGCAGGGCGCTGCCGATGACGTCGGCGAGCAGAAGGCCGAGGCAGCGATGCATGGCGGCCGTCATGTGCAGGCCGTCCGCCTCGATCATGTCGGACATCGGTACCTTCTCGACCTCGGCGAGGCGCTGCATCGCCGCGAAGCGCTTGAAATGGAAGACGCGGCCCCGTGCGCGGGAGTCGGCGATCATCTCCTCCATCGCGACCGTATCGGGATCGCGCAGCACGCGCGGCGCATATTGCAGGTCGAGCAGGAGCACGGGAATGTCGTTGGCGGCGAGGAGGGCGAGCCCCTCTGCGATCTTCGCGCGCCGGTCCTCGACGCCGTCGGCGATGAGCACGTCGTTGACGCCGAGCTGCCAGATCACCAGCCGCGGTTCGAGCGCGAGGACGTCCCGTTCGAAGCGGGCCAGCATCTCCGGAATGCCCTCGCCGCCTTTCCCCTTGTTGACGACGCGCACGTCGGCGCCTTCGCCGGCGCGGGCAAGCGCTTCCTCCATCGCCGCCGGATAGGTCTGCGGCTTGTGGACGGTGCCGTGGCCTTCGGTCGACGACGAGCCGATGGCGACGATCGTCAGGGGAGCCGTTCCCGGCGCGGCGAGACCCGGGATGACCCCGTCGAGACGGGTCTCGGTCACCATCGAAAGGCACCGTCGGTCGTCGAGCGCCTGCGCTGCGGGCACGACGGCAAGGAGAGCGATCAGCAGGACGCCGAGCCGTATCGCGGCCAAGGCAAGCAGCTTCGATTCGGACGTCATCAGCCCCACCATGCCCGATCCCGCTGCGCGGGTTTGTCCTCGCTCCGATCCCGGGCCACTCTGCGGCGGCCGTCCGGCATCGACTTCCTTCACGCTCGAGACTAGACGCCTTCACGGCGACAGCATCAGCAAAGTCGGGACGGGCTGAATGTCACGTGAACGTCTGAAGGAAGCCGCAGCCCGGCGCGCGCTCGATTTCGTACGGCCGGGGCAGCGGCTCGGGCTGGGGACGGGCTCCACGGCCGCGCATTTCGTGCGCCTGCTCGGCGCGCGCGTCGCCGCCGGGCTGGACGTCGTCTGTGTCCCGACGTCGGAAGAGACCGCCCGCCAGGCTGCGGCGCTCGGCATTCCGCTCGCCGATCTCGACGACCTTGCGGAACTCGACCTCACCGTGGACGGTGCCGACGAGCTCGACGGCCGGTTGCGGCTGATCAAGGGCGGCGGCGGCGCGCTGCTGCGCGAGAAGATCGTCGCGGCCGCGAGCCGGCGGATGATCGTGATCGCGGATGCCGGCAAGCAGGTCGGGCGGCTCGGCCGGTTTCCGCTCCCGGTCGAGGTCGTGCCGTTCGGCCTGGGCGTCACGACGCGCCAGGTCGAGGCCGCCTGCGGCGCCCCCGGCCGGGTGACGCTGCGCCGGAACGGCGACGCGTCGTTCCTGACCGATGGCGACCACCTGATCCTCGATTGTGCGATCGGCGCCATCGTGGCCCCCGAAGCGCTGGCGGCGGCGCTCGACGCCATCCCCGGGGTCGTCGGGCACGGGCTCTTCATCGGCCTGTGCACGACCGCGCTGGTCGCCGGGGACGACGGGGTTGCCGTGATCGGCGAAGGGGCGTAACCACGGCGCCGCCCGGAAGCGCCGACGGAAAGCCCCGGCCCCCTTGTCGCTGGAGACGTGGACCATGTCGTTCCTTCGCTTCGATGCGGGCCTCAATCGCCTTCTCGCAACGCTGCTGCTCGCGGTCTCGCTGACCCTGCCAGCGACCGCGCAGCAGGAACCGAGCGAATCGCATCTCTCGCTGGCGCGGGAGGTGATCCAGGGGTCCGGGATCTCGCGCTCGTTCGACTCCGTGGTTCCCGGCGTGATCGAGCAGCTTCGTCAGGGCTATTCGCGCAACCGGCCGGAGCTCATCCGCGATCTGGAAGAGTCGATCAAGGCGATCCAGCCCGAAGCCGACAAGCTCCGGATGGAGATGCTGTCGGCTGCGGCACGGGTCTACGCGGCACGCCTGACCGAGCCGGAACTCGGCGAGATCGCGACGTTCTTCCGCTCGGCCGTCGGCCAGAAATACGTGAACAGCCAGCCGGCCATTCTCGAAGGCCTCTATGCCGAACTCCAGCGGTGGGGCGCCGGCGTCAGCGACCGGCTTCAGGCCAGCCTTCGCGCCGAGATGAAGAAGCGCGGCCACGACATCTGACGCCCCGGTGTCTGGCCGCCGAGCGTCGGCCGGATCGGCGGCCGCGGACCGGCGCACGGCCGGTTTCGCCGGCTCTGCGGGATGGCTGGCGACCGTGACGCTCGCGGTCCTGATCCCGGTCGGCGCGGTGATTGCCAACCGGTCGCAGCCGCTGCTGCTGTCGGTTCTGGCGGCTGCCTCGGTCGCCGCCGCCGGTGGCCTGACCTGGCCGCGATCCTTGAAACTGCCCGCCGGCGGCGGGGCGCGACTGTGCGTCGCCGCGGCCGCATATGTGGTGCTCGGACTTCTATGGTCGGCCGCGCCGGGGCGCTCGCTCCTGGTGCTGGCGGAAATCGCGGTCCCGCTCGCGGCCGGCTGGCTCGCCGTCCGGCTGCTCCCGGGAACGATCCTCCGGCGGCGCGAGGCGATCGTCGCCGGCGGGCTCGTGCTGGCCTCTGTTCTGCTCGTGCTCGATCTCGCCAGCGGGCTCGTCGTCCGCAGCGCGCTCGGCCTGCGGGACGACAGTTTCGTCCTCAATCGGTCGGTGGTGACGCTGCTGCTGCTGGCATGGCCGTCCTTCGCCCTGCTGGTGCTCCGCGGGCGTGAGGCGGCGGCGCTCGGCCTCTTGACGGTGGTCGCCGCGACGGTCGGCATCGCCGAGAGCAGCGCTGCGGTCCTCGGCCTCGTCGCCGGTGGCGTCGCGTTCCTCCTCTGTCGCCTGGTCCCCCGTCTGACCATCGGGATCGCGGCGGCGGGCGCGCTGGCCCTCCTCGCGATCGCGCCGGTGACGGGGCTCCTGTGGGACGTCGTGCTCGGCAGCCGGTTCGACGCAGCGCTCCAGGCTGCGCACGCCGCCGAACGCATCGCGATCTGGCGCGCGTTCGCCCTCGTGGTCGCGGAGCGGCCCTGGTTCGGGTTCGGGTTTGGAACGAGCGGTGTGCTCCAGCACCTGCCCGAAGCCGCGGGGCTGCCGGCCGCCTCGGCTGCCCTGCTCGCGCATGGGCATCCGCACAACGCGTTCCTGCAGATCTGGGTGGAGATGGGGGCCGTCGGTGCGCTGGTCGCGGCCGCCCTGATCGTGGAACTCTTCCGCCGCATCGCCCGCCTCGATGCAGCGCTTCGGCCCCATGCCGTCGGTCTCGCCTGCTGCGGCTTCGCCATCGCCGCCGTGAGCCACGGCGCGTGGCAGGCCTGGTGGCTTGCGAGCCTCGCCGCTGCCGTCGCCGGGCTGGCCTGTGTCATGCGGGAGCAGGCGGCTGCCGCCGCGATCCCGCCAGAAGGAGTTCGGTCATGACCGGTTTCGACGTCGACCTCTTCGTCATCGGCGGCGGCTCGGGCGGGGTACGTGCCGC
>CAZVMY010000183.1:0-6359 GCA_964628955.1 uncultured Methylocystis sp. | reverse complement strand
TCAAGTGCCGCAAGGCCGGACTGAAACCCGCCGCCGCGGTCGTCGTCGCCACGGTGCGCGCCCTGAAGATGCACGGCGGCGTCGAGAAGGAGGCGCTCGGCCGCGAGAACCTGGCGGCCCTGCTTCTCGGCCTCGCCAATCTCGGTCGGCATGTCGCCAACGTCCGCCGCTTCGGCGTGCCGGTCGTCGTCGCGATCAACGCCTTCGATGGCGATACCAGGGCGGAGCACGCGCTCGTCCGCGAGGTCTGTCAGGCCGAGTACGGCGTCGAGGCGGTGCTGTGCCGCCACTGGGCGGAAGGTTCGGCTGGATCGCAGGCGCTCGCCGAGGCGGTCGTCGCCCTCGCCGACGGCAACGACGGGTCCGGTTTCCGGCCGCTCTATCCCGATGCGATGCCGCTCTGGTCGAAGCTGGAGACGATCGCCCTCGACATCTACGGCGCGAGCGGGCTCGTCGCCGACCGCAAGGCCCGCGCGCAGTTCGAGGCGCTCGAAGCGGAAGGATACGGCCAGCTGCCGGTCTGCGTCGCCAAGACGCAGTATTCGTTTTCGGCCGATCCGGCGCTCAAGGGCGCGCCGAGCGGCCACGAGCTGTCGGTGCGCGAACTTCGGCTTTCCGCTGGCGCCGGCTTCGTCGTCGCATTGTGCGGAGACATCATGACCATGCCCGGCCTCCCCCGCGTCCCTGCCGCCGAGACCATCCGGCTGGACGCGCAGGGACGGATCGAAGGGCTGTTTTGACGCGATCGGGCAGTCGCTTGCACCTGATCCTCGAGACCTTTGCACGGAGGGATCGGAACGATCCACCGTCCGGCACGCTCAGACCTCGAAGATCTTCTCGAACCCGCCGTAGATCATCCGCTGCCCGTCGAAAGGCATCGCCATCTGGTCGGGCTTGGTGCGCGGGTCGTCCATGACCTTCCTCATGCCTTCGTCGCGGGCGGCGCGGGACGGCCATTCGATCCACGCGAAGACGACCGTCTCGTCGTCCTTACGCTTCACCGCCATCGGGAACGAGGTGATCTTGCCCTCGGGCACGTCGTCGCCCCAGCACTCCACGAGCCTCAGCGCCCCATGTTCCTTGAAGATGGCCGCTGCCCGTTCGGCAAACGCCCGATAGGTCTCGCGATCGGCCGTCGGAACGGCAACCACGAATCCGTCGACGTAGGTCATGGCTCTTCCTCCCTTTGCCCGATCCTCACAGCGTGCCGGCCAGCGCCCGCCGTTCGGCCAGCGGCAGCTCCTGTGCGCGGGCGACGGTCGTGCCTGTCATGATCATCAAGGCCGTTGCAACCATGCAAACCATGGTGCGCATGCGCGATCCTTTTCTTTCGCGTTGGATGAGGCCAAATCTTGTTGTCGAGTGCGACGGACAGATGTCGAGGCGACCGCGCCAACCGTCACCGGAATCGAGGAGCCCTGCGATGCGTATGCCTGTCGTCTTCGTCTCTCACGGCGCCCCGACTCTCGCGCTGCATGATGGCGCGGCGCACCGCTTCCTGAAAGACCTTGCCGGCACGCTGCCCCGGCCGGAGAGCATTCTCGTCGTCTCGGCCCATTGGGAGACCGACCTGCCGACGCTCAGCCTCGCGGCACGACCGGAAACCATCTACGACTTCGGCCGGTTCGACCCGCGCCTGTTCGAGATGGTCTATGCCGCGCCGGGTGCGCCCGCGCTCGCCCACCGCGCGGCGGCGCTGCTCGATGCGGCCGGACTCGGTTCCGCCTTCGACGCCACGCGCGGCCTCGATCACGGGGCGTGGGTGCCGCTCTCGCTGATCTATCCGGCGGCCGACATCCCGGTGACGCAACTCTCGATCCAGCCCGATCGCGATCCGGCGCACCATTTGAGGCTCGGCGAGGCGCTGGCGCCGCTGCGCGAGGAGGGCGTGCTGATCCTCGCGACCGGCGCCGTCACCCACAACCTGCGCGCGTTCCGCGGCCAGCCGCACGATACGCCGCCCGAGCCCTGGGTGACGGCCTTCGCCGACTGGGTGGCCGCGGCGCTGGCGGCGCGCCGGGTCGAGGATCTGCTGCACTATGACACCGTCGCGCCCTTCGGTGCCGAGAACCATCCGACCGACGAGCATTTCCTGCCGCTGTTCGTGGCGCTCGGCGCCTCGGCGCCGGAGGAGACGCTGACCCGCGTGCACAGCAGCACGACCTATGGCGTGCTCGCCATGGATGCCTACGCCACGGCCTGAGCGGGGCATCCTTTTCCCTTGTTTTCAGTTCAACGTTGAACTATGTTGGTTCAACGTTGAACTGGAGCTTGTCATGACCCCGTCACGCCGCAGCCTGCTCGCGACCGCCTCCTCGGCCGTCGCCCTCTCGCTCGTTCCTCTCGCCGTCGGCCGCAGCCTCGTCCGGGCCGAAACGGTCCGCGACCCCCGCGCCGTCTGGGCCGCGCCCGATGGCGCGCGCCACACCGACCCGCGCCTGCGCGCCCTGTCGCACGCGATCCTCGCGCCCAATCCGCACAACCGGCAGCCGTGGCTGATCGAACTCGCCGGCGACGACCGGTTGACGCTGTTCTGCGATCTCGACCGCCGCCTGCCCGAGACCGATCCGCTCGACCGCCAGATCACGATCGGGCTCGGCGGTTTCCTCGAACTCCTGCGCATGGCGGCGGCCGAAGACGGCTACGAAGCCACGATCGTGCCTCTGCCGAAGGGCGAGCCCGGCAGCCGGCTGGATGCACGGCCGATCGCGGAGGTACGGTTCAGCCGCGCGGCCGCCCGCGCACCCGATCCGCTGTTCGCCCATGTCCGGGCGCGCCGCACCAGCCGGGCGCCCTACGACATGGCGCGCCCGGTGGAGCCGGACGCTCTCAGGACGCTTGCCGCCGCCGTCGTCGGACCCGACCGGGTGTCGGGAACCGTCGATCCGGCCCGCGTCGCGACGCTGCGCGCCTTCGCCTGGAAGGCCTTCGAGACGGAGATGCAGACGCCCGCGGCGCTCGGCGAAAGCATTGCGCTGATCCGCCTCGGCCGGGCCGAGGTGGCCGCGAAGCCGGACGGCATCTCGCTCGACTCGCCCGAACTCGAGAATCTCGTGCAGAAGGGCATCCTCAACCACGCGACTCTGCGCGAGACGCAGAGCCCACTGTTCCGCCAGTTCATGGCCGGGTTCAAGGCGTCGGTCGACGCGACGCCGGCTTTCCTCTGGGTCGTGACGCCGGACAACCGGCGCCTGACGCAGCTCGAAAGCGGACGCGACTGGCTCCGCCTCCAGCTTGCCGCGACAGGCCTCGGGCTCAGCATGCAGCCGCAGAGCCAGGCCCTGCAGGAATTCCCGGAGATGGAAGGCTGCTTCCGCGAGGTCCATGCGTTGCTCGGCGCCGGCGCCGGACGCGTGCAAATGTTCACCCGGCTGGGTTACGCTCCGAGGACACCGCCGGCGCCGCGCTGGCCGATGGAGAGCCGCCTGAGATCATGACCGCCGAGCGCCCCGCGACCCTCCCCGCCCAGCCGCCCTCGCTGTTCGACGTGTTCAACGAGATCGGCATCATCGAGCACCTGTCGCGCACGCGGCTGGAGCGGATGCTACCGGACGGGCTGCGGCTGTCGCATTTCAGCGTGCTCAACCATCTGGTGCGCGTGGGCGAGGGGACCAATCCGGTCCGCCTCGCCCGCGCCTTCCAGGTCGCGAAGGGGGCGATGACCAACACCATCCAGCGCTTGGAGGAGCGCCGGCTGATCGAGGTTCGTGCGGACGAGCGAGACGGTCGGGCGAAGCGTATCTACCTCACCGCCGAAGGCCGGGCGATGCGCTGGCGCTGCATCGCGGTCGCGGAAGACTCGCTTCGCGACGTGGCGCAGGATGCGCTGGGGTCGCGCCTCATGACCATCCTTCCTGTGCTGACGGAACTCCGCAAATACCTCGACGCGGCGCGTCAGGCCGAACTCGCCGATCCGGTGGAGCCGGAGGCCGCCTGACCGCCGGGCTAGCGGCAGGGGGCGGCTTGCGTCGGCAACGACGAGAGCCGCGCGAGATCGGACGTGGCCGAGACGAGGAACGACGCTCCGAACAGAGCCGATGCCGTGATCAGCGCGGCGTCGGGTCCGAACTGGCCGCCCATCCAACCGCCGATGAGCGCGCCGACCGGCCGCACGCCGTAGATGGCGGTCTGGATCGTCGCGCCGACCCGGCCGAGCAGGCCCGGCGGGGTCACGAGCTGGCGGATGCTGGTCTGGCAGACCAGCCAGAGCAGGGGGCCGAAGCCGAGCAGGAACTGGCCGAAGAAGAGTTGGGCCACCGCCGTCTCGCCGCCGGCGGTCAGAAAGAACAGCGGCCCCGCGACCGACAGCGCCGGGCCGGTGAGCAGGATGACGTTGGGACCGAGCCGTTCGATCAGCCGTGCGGCCGTCAGCGCGCCGGCGAGGAGCCCGACGCCGTAGCCCGCCTGCGCCAGTCCGAGCGCCGAGGGATCGAGCCGCATCTGCCCGAGCGCGAACGGCACGAAACTCGCGATCAGCGCGAAGAACGCCACGTTCCAGAACAGCGCGCACAGCGTGATCGCCCGCAGCAGCGGCTGCTGGACGGTAAACCTCAGGCCTTCGGCGAGCTCTGCCCGGATGGAGCGCCGTGGTCGCAGGTCGGTCGCCCGCTGCGGCAGGCGTGACGCCCACGCGGCCGCGACCAGCGCCGCGCCGGCGGCCAGTCCGAACGCGAGCACCGGCGACCCGTGCTGGGCGAGCTGCCCGACCAGGATCGGCGCCGCGATCGTGACCAGAGCGCGCGCGAGCTCGATCCGCGCATTCGCGCCACCGAGCTGCCCGCGGCTCACGAGATCGGGCACGATCGAATTGAGGGTCAGGACGAAGACGACCGTGCCGAGCGCGCCGAGGAAGGAGGCGGCGCCCAGTAGCATGGCGCTGCCCGACATCGCTGCCAGGGCGGCGAGAGCCAGTCCGCCCGCACCAAGAAGCTGCGAACCGATCAGCAGGCTGCGTCGGGGCAGCCGGTCGACGAGGAGGCCGGTGGGCAGCGAGCCCGCGAGCCAGGCTGCACCCTGCGCCGCGACCAGCAGGCCGATGGTGCCGCTGTCTGCGCCGATCAGGAGGATCGCGGCTAGCGGCAGCGCGGCAAGCGCCATCTGATCGGCGGCATGGGCGGCGGCGGTGGCCGTGAGGATCGGACGGAAGACGGACGGGGCAGCCGGATCGGTCATGGAGTGCTCCTGTGCTCTCCCGCCACCCTGGCGGCGTGCCCGGCGCGCCGCGATCCGGTTCTTGCGCGGCAATCGCCGCCGCAGGGGGATCGGATTCGGGAGCAAGAGCCGGAGTTTCGGACGATCTCCGGCGAGGCATACCGGCAGTGTCGACGCCGCCCGGCGTTGCCTGAGCCCGTGGAGCGCATCATGCTGGACCCCGTCATGAGGAACGAACCGATCGTCGCCGGCGTGCCGGCCGCAGAACAGGACGATCCGCGCTGGCTGGCGGTCATGCGCCGCGACGCCAGCGAGGACGACCGCTTCGTCTATTCGGTGAGAACCACCGGCGTCTATTGCCGGCCGTCGTGTGCCGCACGCCTCGCCCGGCGCGAGAACGTCGCCTTCCACGCAAGCTGCGCCGCCGCCGAAGCGGCAGGTTTCCGCGCCTGCAAGCGCTGCCGGCCGAACGAGGCGCCGCGCGCCGAGCGGCAGGCAGCAGCGGTGGCCGCCGCCTGTCGCATCATCGACGAGGCAGAGGACATGCCGTTGCTCGACGCCCTCGCGAAGGCCGTCGGCCTGTCGAGCTTTCATTTCCATCGCATCTTCAAGGCCGCGACCGGCGTCACGCCGAAGGCCTATGCCAATGCCCAGCGCGCCCGCAGGGTCAAACAGGAGCTGGTCGCGGCACCCTCCGTCACGACGGCGATCTACGATGCCGGCTACAATTCCAGCAGCCGCTTCTACGAGCGTTCCACCGCCATGCTCGGCATGACGCCGAATGCCTGGCGCGACGGTGGCCGGGGCGCGACCATCCGGTTCGCCGTGGCGGAATGCTCGCTCGGGCCCATTCTCGTCGCCGCGACCGACAAAGGCGCCTGCGCGATCCAGTTCGGCGCGGACCCTGCAAGTCTTGTACAAGACCTGCAGGACCGTTTTCCGAAGGCTGTGCTTCTCGGCGCCGATGAAGCTTTCGAGGGCTTGGTCGCACGCGTCGTGGGTCTCGTCGAGGCGCCCGGACGCGGCCACGACCTGCCGCTCGACGTGCGGGGCACGGCGTTTCAGGAGCAGGTCTGGCAGGCGCTGAGCCGCATTCCTGCGGGCAGGACGGCGAGCTATGCCGAGGTGGCGGCTGCAATCGGCCTGCCGAAGGCGGTGCGCGCCGTGGCGCAGGCCTGCGGCGCCAACCCGACGGCGGTGGCGATCCC
>CAZVMY010000182.1:0-6362 GCA_964628955.1 uncultured Methylocystis sp. | reverse complement strand
ATGCCAACCATCCAGATCGCGGCGCCCAGACCCACGGCGAGAGAAAGGGACGCGGCCAGCACTGCAACCCGTGCCGACAAGACCCGGCGTCGCGACGGCAGTCGCAGCGCCGGCGCGCCGGTCTCCGGAACCAGGCCGCGCGTCGTGGCGCGCAGGCGCGAGAGGCTTGCAACGCGTGCGGCGAGATCGGGATCGCGCGCGATGGCAGCGGCGAGGTCGGCGGCGGCATCGGGCGCGAGCTCGTCGTCGACATAGGCGTTGAGCGCCTCCCAGGTCATCGTCGGGTTGCCGGCCATGGTCTCGTCTTCATCTCGCATGGCGCCGTCCTGCCGAGATCGGCGTGACGTTTCGCCCCTCGATCAGTCTCAGCATTGCCAGACGCGCGCGGCTGAGGCGGCTCATCACCGTGCCCAGTGGAAGATCGAGGACTTCCGCCGCCTCGGCATAGCGGAACCCTGCCAGATCGACCAGTTCGATGATCTCGCGATGCGACAGCTCCATGCGTTCCAAGGCCTGTCTCACTGTGATCTCGGCGATCAGTCGGTCTTCGCAGTCCCAGGCCGTAGCTCCCCAAGCCTCTGCTGGACTGTCGTCCGCGCGCACCGAAGACCGGCGGTGATCGTCGATCCAGCAGTTGCGCAGAACCTTGAACAGCCAGGCCCGTGCCTGCGACGGTTCGGCCGGAATAACCGGGCTCGCGAGAGCCTTGCTCGCACAGGACTGCAAAAGGTCGCCGGCTGCATCCCGGCTGCCGCTCAGCCGGACTGCGTAACCGAACAGCCGCTGCCAGTTCTCGCGAAGGGCCAGTTCGATCATCTTGCGCAGGATCGTGTCTCTCTTTGCCGGCCGAAGGTCGCGGGGATGCTACGTCAACATCATGGCAGGCAGCGCGCGCCTGGTCACCAGCGACGAGGCAACATCCGTCGGATACGGCTGACGTGACCATCATTCAGAATTTCCCACACCTGCATTGGATTGCGAAGGAACCGAAGCAGCGGCCCGACCAAAGGAAGGGTCTTCAGCGCCCATGGCCAGATTGCCCCATATGAGCAGGGCGACATTCTGCGGAGCTTGCGGGAGGAGCGGCCGGCGGCAGTGGATGCGACGGCTATCGCGGCGGAGGTCGTCCGGCAGATGGAGGCGAAGCGGTTCGCCGATGCATGAACATCGCGGACAGGCGCCCTGAAATTGCACGCCGTGGCTACTCGGTGGCTATTGAGACGGCGCTCCGGAGCGACACGCATCCGCGGCATCACAATTTCTATAACGATTTTAGTAGGTTATTTGGCGCACCCGACACGATTCGAACGTGTGACCTTTGCCTTCGGAGTACTGTATTTTATACTTGATACTACTTCCAACTGATCGCCATTGTTGACCTATGGACTTGATTTTTCGCGTAGATTTGGGTTTCTTATTCTTGATGCGGGATCACTGACGGAAGCTGTTTTCTGTCGCCGTGCTACCCCCGTGTTACCCAGCACGCGATGCCCATTCGTTCTCCCTCAAAGCGCCTCACTCAGCAAGTCGTTGAAAATCTTGTGGCAAAGCCGCATGAGTATGTCGAGTGGTGCGGACGACTGCCCGGCTTTGGTTGTCGCGTCCGACAGACCGGTTCAAAAACATTCATCGTCATGTACCGCACAGGTGGACGTGGAACGCCGCTGCGGAAGATAGTAATCGGAAGCACAGAGAAGCTAACCGTTGACAAGGCTCGCACAGAGGCCGAACGGGTTTTGGCTCAGGCGACGTTGGGCGTTGATGAGGTTGCCGAGCAGCGCCGACGCGAAGAAGAGGAGCGAGCGCGACTCGCCGAAGAGGCGCGCCGGGCCTTCACCGTCGAGATGCTGTGTCACGAGTATCTTGAGCGCGGCTTAGGAACCAAGAAGCCCCTCACCATCGAGACAGACAAATCACGCATCCGTGCGCACATCATTCCGCGCCTTGGCGCGATGCGCGCTTGCGATGTCACCCGCCAAACCATCGAGGACTTCATGCATGCCGTCGCCGGGCAGAAGGAAACCCTTGTTCAGAAGACCGGTAAGAAGAAAGGAAAAAGTACCGTTACCGGAGGGCGCGGCGCTGCCGGGCGATGTGTCGCCTTGCTGGGTGCGATCTTCTCATATGCCGTCCGGCAGGGGTACGTTGAGAAGAACCCGAAGACGGGTGTGAAGACGTTTCCGGATCGAATGACGGAGCGGTTCCTTTCGACCGCAGAGCTTCAGCGGTTGGGGGCAACACTTCGGCTCGCTGAGACGGAGGGGTTACCCTACAAGTTCCGTCCGGGCCGGAAAGCCAAGCATCGCCCGGTTCTCCCGCAAAACCAAACCGAGAAAATCAGCTTGCATGCTGTCGCGGCGATCCGGCTGCTTCTAGCGACGGGGTGCCGATTGAGGGAAATCCTGAACCTGAGATGGGACGAGGTTGATCTTGAGCGCGCACATTTCAAGCTCGCAGACAGCAAGACAGGCGCACGTTACGTGCTCCTTCCCGGTCCGGCAGTTGCGTTGTTATCCGACCTGCCGAGGCTTGGCGAATTCGTCATCGCTGGTCCGGACCCGAAGCGACCACGAGCCGACTTGAAGCGTCCATGGGAGCAAGTGCGCCGCCACGCCCGACTTGGCCACATCCGCATTCATGACTTGCGACACACCTACGCGAGCCTTGGCGCAGCATCCGGCTTCGGACTGACGCAGATCGGACGATTGCTCGGCCATCGTGATCCAACCACGACCGCTCGATATGCCCACTTGGCAGACACAACGTTGCGCAGGACCGCCGACGAGATTTCAGGCCAGATTTGGATGAGCTTGGACGCCGAGCCGGACTTGCCGGAAAGCGCCGGCGCGAATGCGACGACCGACCCATCTTCGATGGAAAGTGAACCTTTGTAACAATTCGAAATAATATGTGATCGACTGGAGGTGAAGTTTTTCTGCGCCAGACAAGGAAAATGGCCACCGATCCTGCGTTTAACTTCCCACCTGTCGGCAATAGATTGTATTCGAGACATCAAAAAGTGGCCTTCTTGACGTTTAGAACTCGAAAATGCGATGTTCATCATCGTTGATGACTTGGCAAGACAAGTCGTCTGAAGCCAAATCGGAGGAAATACGATGAGCAACGCGCCTGAATTCATGAACAGAAAGTCCGCCGCTCACTACCTACAGACACGCTGGGGGCTTCGGTGCTCAGCAGCGACCTTGGCTAAACTTGCGTGCCAAAAGCAAGGGCCTCAGCATCTCAAGCCCGGATACTCAACAGTCCTCTACACAGTCGTTGATTTGAACGAGTGGGCCGCGACAAAGCTGGGACTCGCACATAAAGGTAAAGAAGCGGCATAGGTAGCTTATTTATTTGAACTCATTTGTTGACACCAACAATAGGCATGGTTCTAGTTGGATGCAGGAACATTTTCCTGCGCCCACTGGCTCAATGCAGAAAGGAACGTGTCATGAGCGACAATCAAATCATCGAAAACGAGGATGGTTTCTTGGTATTCCCTGCCAAGAAAGGCGACTATGTATTGGCCAGACGATCAGAGGTGGCAGGCGGTCGTCCCGATGAGGGCACTTCTTCGATCCTTTACTTGAAGAGTGGTCCCTCAATCTATGTCGCTGCGAAGATGTCCGAGATCGGCAGGGCGCTGGGCGCTGAACTGGCCAATCTTCGAAAGGGCGATTGACAGCCCGTGTCGCCGGGGGGTGTCCCCGGCGACACATCCCCAATCCTTTGGAGAACTGAGATGACCAAGCCAACCATGGCGGGGCTTCCCGTCGCGGATGCTTCGCCGCGCGTGGCATTCCTATTGGGTCAGCGCACCGACGAGACGGAGACCGTGATTGTTCCGCAGGTCGCCCGCTATCCGCGACGGATGGAGCTTTCCGACGACATCAACACGTGCGGGCAACGGCCAGAAGTCGAAATGATCCGGGTGGATGCGACCAATCCGTTTTTGGCCCGCCTATCCCGCCCCGATGCCGCGCCTGTCTACTGCTATCGCGTGCAGCCCCGATTTAAGGGCGACCCGGCCTACATCCGCCTTGGCAAGTGTAGCGAACTCCCTGTCGCAGAGGCGCGCGTCTTAGCGCAGCGGATGCACGACGATTATCAGCTTACCGGCCAACTGCAGGCACGACCCAAGCGCGGCCTTTCGCGGGCGACGTTCGGCGAAGCATTGTCGCGATACAGCCTTGAGCTTGGCTTGCGGGGCACGCCAGCAGCCCGCGAGACCATATCGCGCATGGAGCGCTTCGCCCTGCCGATCCTCCGAGATCAGCGCCTTGCAACAATACGGGGAGCGACTTGGAGCCAAGTGACGACTCGGGTCGGTGTTCCATCAAAGGCCAATCGGCTGCACAAGGACTTACGCGCTCTGATGAACTGGGCAGTGCGGGAGGGCTATGCAGACGCCAACCCCATGGCGCGTATGCCGCCACCCTTCGCATCCGCCAGAAAGCGGCAGTCACTCGATTTCGACGAGATTATTCGGATCGCGACCGCCTGCGACGAGGTTGCCGAACCATTCCGCACCATCGTGCTCATGGTGATTGCGACCGGCGAGACTGTGACGAACATTCGCGAAGTCCAGCGAGACCACATCGACGTTGAACACCGGGATTGGTTCAAGTTCCATCTGGTCGATCAGGGCGAATGGGGCGAGCCGGACATGCTTTCCGTACCGCTTTCGCCTTACGCTCTCTGCCTATCAAAGCCCCATCTCGACAAGCCGGGATTTCTGTTCCCGTCGCCGCGCATGACGCCAGTCGAGCGCCCCATGTTCCTGCGCTCGCCCGTGATCGACCAGTTGAAGCGCATCGCCAATCTGTCTCGTGACTGGTGCCTCTCGGACCTACGCCGCGCCGTGATCGGCTTCGCATTGGCCGGAGCATCCGACCCCATCGCGGCGTGGGATGCCTGGGGACAGCGGATCAGCACCGCAATCGAGAACGAACGGCATTCTGTCGTGCTGTGAAGCACGGCAGCGCTTTCCACCGCACCAACCACAGGAGACCTGCCATGCAGACTGACTTTTCGCGCCGCGCGCTTTGCATTGACCACGACGCGCAGCTTCAACGGCTGAAGGCTGTCGCGGCGAAGATCACGGCCACGATGCCTTTCGACGACAAGATGAGGCGGGTTCTCTTCGGCCTTATCGAGGCTCAGCAGCGCCAGTTCACGATTGCGGAAGCAAGCATCCACCTCCCGATTGAAGTCGTGGCCAATGCCGCAGCGTTTTCCGCCGAGCTTGCCGAAAGCGCCTTCGTGATCGACGAGCAGCCGAAAGCCGAAAACCGGCTCTTCCGTGAAGCGCGCTATGTGGCGACGGCCTTGCCGGTGCGCATGCAGGAATTGTGTTGGTACGGCCCAAGCCCCCGCACCGAATACACTGATGTTGCTGCCCAGCGTGACCGGCTCAAGGCAGTGGACGCCAAGACGGATCGGACGATGGCGCAACCCTACACGCGCGACGCTTTGCCCGAAGAGCACGAGCTTCACTCGCAGATCACGGAGGCGACCGACCTCTTCACGCGTCCGAACGGCTGGGTGGTGCTTGCCGCCGACGCCGAACGGGAAAGCATCGTGCATTGGGAATTCCTCTACGGCGTCATCAAGCGCTGCGCGGAACTTCTGGCGGATTGCGTTGAGGGCATCGTCTCGTGCGAAACCGGAATGCTGGACGAAGCGGCATAGCGCGCCGATGTCGCTCGCTTTTTTCTCACAGGACAGCGCGTCCGCCGCAGGGCGGATGCCAAAAGCATCCACAGCGATTGACGCGATGAAACGCGGATCGGACACCGGCGATCATTCATCGAGTCCCGGCGAGTCATCGGCCCACCATGCCGGGGAAGCGTCCGTGAAATCGGGCGCGCTGATGAAGTTCGCTGCGCCAGAGGCGACCCAGCCAGTCCCTGCGATCAGCAGGGGCGCAACCGGCGAAACGAAACAGATGAAGCACGGTGATTTCGAAGACCGTTCTGGACGGAAAAAATTCGAAAATCTCCGTCTCTCCCTCGCCACCTGTAGGCAAGTTGGCATGCGCGACAGCGGCCAAGGTGACGAAGCACGCCGGGTGTCCCGGCTGCAACTTCGGAACATGCCCCGCATCGAGTCAGGGCGGCAATCGACGTTGGAGATTTCGGAAACCGAGCCGTATCGGCTTCTACGACTCCACAAGAGTCAAAATCGGAGCGGAACCAAAGGAGGAACTGCCGCGAGATGATGCGTCCCTTCCGGTCGTGGGACCAGCCCCCAGCATGTGCCAGCCCCCACGAGGCGCAGCCCGGTTAACGCACATGACCGAGCTTGGATGACAGCTTTCCCAGCACCCCAATCACCAAATGGGTAAAATTGGTCAGAGG
>CAZVMY010000181.1:0-6391 GCA_964628955.1 uncultured Methylocystis sp. | reverse complement strand
GGGTAGGTGCCCTCCTGCTCGATCGGGTTCTGCGTCGCCAGCACGTGGAACGGCTTGGGCAGTTCGTGACGCTCGCCGGCGACGGTGACGTGGTACTCCTGCATCGACTGGAGCAGCGCCGACTGGGTCCGCGGGCTGGCGCGGTTGATCTCGTCGGCCATCAGGAGCTGCGCGAAGACGGGTCCCTTCACGAAGCGGAAGCTGCGGCGCCCGCCCGTTCCCTCGTCCAGGATCTCGGTGCCGATGATGTCGGACGGCATCAGATCGGGTGTGAACTGAACGCGCTTCGCCTCGAGGCCGAGGACCGTGCCCATCGTGTCAACCAGCTTGGTCTTGGCGAGGCCGGGCACGCCGACCAGCAGTCCGTGACCGCCGGAGACGATCGTGACCAGGGCCTGCTCGACAACGTTTTCCTGGCCGAAGATGACCGCGCTGATCCCGGCCCGTGCTCGACCCAGCGCCTCCGCGGTCTGTTCCGCGGTCCGCGCCATCGCGCCGGCGAAATCATCAGTATTGCTGTCGTGAACGGCACTCATCACATACACCTTCCGAGTCGAGGCGAGATCGAACGACAGTGTGGCGCGTTCTTCCGTCATGACAAAGGCCCGTCGTGGCGAAATCATGGTAGGCAATTCACATGCCGGTGGACGAGACCGGCGGCAGGAGGACCGTGAGCCGGTGAATGCAGGCGATCGCGTGAGCACCCCGGTCCGGGGCGAGCATCCGGCTGGGGAAACCGGCCTCGGAGCCCTCGCGGCAGCGGCTCGCGCGGCCGCCGGCCGGGCGCCGCCGCCGGTCGAACGCTGGAATCCGCCGTTCTGTGGCGAGATCGACATGCGGATCGCCAGCGACGGCAGCTGGCATTACCAGGGCTCGCCGATCGGCCGGCCGGAGCTCGTGCGGCTATTCGCCTCGATCCTGCGTCGTGACCCCGAGCGCTTCGTGCTGGTCACCCCCGTCGAATGCGTGGGCATCCGGGTCGACGACGCGCCGTTTCTGGCGGTCGAGATGGAAGCGGCCGATGCGAACCTGGTGTTCCGGACCAACGTCGACGACGTCGTGACCGCGGGGCCCGACCATCCGCTCCGGTTCGAGCGGGAGCCCGACGGCGGCTTGCGGCCGTATCTGCTCGTGCGCGGCGGGCTCTGGGCGCGGGTGCTCCGGCCGGTCTATTTCGAGCTCGTGGAGGCTGCCGAGACCCGCGAGGTCGACGACATGCCGATGCTCGGCGTCTCGTCGGGCGGCACGTTCTTCCCGATGGCGCCGGCGGCCGAGATCGAGGACCTCGGATGAGCGCGCGCGTGGCGCCGGGGCTGGTGCAGCCGGAACAACCGGCTGAACAGTTGACGAGAGAATGGGCCGCCGCGAGCCGGCGCTTCGATCCGGCGGCCGTCGAGGTGCTCGCTGCGGCGCGGCTGTTCCGATCCAGCGACGAGGCGGCCGCGGTAAGGGCGCTGGGCGATGCGATCACGGCCGGCTTCCCGATCGAGCCGGCGGCGCTGGCGGCCGCGCATCCTGCCGCGGTCCTGGTCCCGGTCGTCGCGCGAGCGGAGGGCGCGACCCTTCTCATGACGGAGCGCTCGTCGGGGCTGCGCCAGCATTCGGGGCAGATCGCCTTTCCGGGCGGCAGGATCGACCCAGGCGACGCCGGTCCGCTGGCGGCGGCGCTGCGCGAGGCTTCCGAGGAGATCGGGCTCGACGCGTCCACCGTGCGCCCCGTCGGCTATCTCGGGCGCTACCTTTCCGGCAGCGGCTACGGCATCACGCCCGTCGTGGCCATGATCGAGCCCGATCCGGTGCTCACCATCAATCCGCTCGAGGTCGGGGCCGTGTTCGAGGTGCCGCTCGCGTTTCTGATGGACCCCGCCAATCACGTCCAGCACGAGCGCGAGTGGCGGGGTGCGGCCAGACGCTACTATGCGATGCCGTTCGGTGAGCGCTACATCTGGGGCGTGACGGCCGGGATCATCCGGATGTTGTGGCAGAGGCTCTACGGCGCATGATCCGGGTGGTCTTCGAAGGCATGATCTTCTTTATGGTTCCGTTCGTGCTGTTCGCGGGGTTCATCCTGATCCGCGGCGGCAATCCCTTCGATCCCGCGACCTGGCCGCGGCCGCATCTGATCGCGCTCGCGGTGGCCGGCATCGCCCTCGCGCTGCTCGGCGTCGTGCTCACCGGCCTGGAGTTGCGCGGAGGCAAGGGCGCCTACCGGCCTGCGGAATACCGGGACGGCCAGCTGGTGCCCGGCCGGATCGAATGAATCCCAATGCCGACGAACTGCCTTTCCTCGGTCGGAGGGAGGTGCAGGCGGTTCTCGATTTGCTCGACCGAGACGGCGAGGAAGCGCGGGTGGTCGGCGGCGCGGTCCGTAACGCCCTTCTGAGGCTGCCGGCGGCCGACGTCGACGTCGCCACGACCGCAACGCCCGACGTGGTCCTGCGCCGCGCGCGCGCGGGCGGGCTGCGCACCGTGCCGACCGGGCTCGATCATGGCACCGTCACCGTCATCGCCGAGGGCCGACCGTTCGAGGTTACAACGCTGCGCGAGGACATCGAGACGGATGGGCGGCACGCGGTCGTGCGCTTCGGCCGCGACTTCGCGCTCGATGCGATGCGCCGCGATTTCACGATCAATGCGCTCTACGCCGACCGCCGGGGCATGGTGCACGACCATGTCGGCGGCCGGTCGGATCTCGCCGCCAGACGGGTGCGGTTCATCGGAGATGCCGGCCGGCGGATCGCCGAGGACCATTTGCGCATCCTGCGCTTCTTCCGGTTTTCCGCCGCGTACGGCCGCGGCCACCTCGACCCGGAGGGGCTCGAGGCCGTGACCGGTGCGGCGCCTCTCGTGGCGACCGTCGCCGGGGAACGCATCCGGCAGGAACTCGCGAAACTGCTGGTCGCCCCGCATGCGACCGACGTGCTGGAGGGGATGGCGCGGAGTGGCGTGCTGCGTCTGGTGGTCGGCCCGGTTGCCGATATCGACCGGCTCGCTGCGCTGGATGCCTCTGCGGGTTTCGACTGGCTGCTCCGGCTCGCGGCGCTGACCGGTCTCGATGAGGACACGATCGGTCGTCTGATGCGACGGCTGAGGCTCTCCCGGCTCGAGCGCAGGCGCCTGGAGGTGATCGCAGCGGCGCTTCCGGACATGCTCGGGCAGCCGAGGCCCGACGACGGAACGTTGCGCCGCTGGCTCTACCGGCTCGGACCGGCGATCTACGCCGACACGCTCCGTCTCGTTGCTGCATATCGCCGGGAGCCTCTCGACGCTCTCGCTGCCGGTCTCCCGGAAGCGTGGCTGCCTCCGGCGCGTCCGTTCTCCGGAGACACCTTCAAGGCCGCGGGCGTCCCACCCGGCGAGGCGATCGGTCGGGCGCTCCAGGACGCCGAGCGCCGCTGGATCGAGGCCGGGTTTCCCGTGGACGAGGCGACGGTCGCAGCGATCGTCACGGCCGTCGCTTCCGACTCGCGGAGGCCGTGAATCTCGGTTAAAGTCAACGCCCGGGTTCGGGTGGGAAGCCGCCGACCCGGTCCCCATGTCGTGACGCTTCCGACAGGTCGAAGCGTCGAGGTTCGCCAAGCGTAGAGGTGATCCAGGGTCATGGCAGCGCGAAGGCCCACCCCCGCCGCTCTGGCCTCGAGGCTTGGCGCGCGCATGCGCGATCCGGATCGCCACGGCGCATCGCGGCCGATCGTCGGTCCAGAGGGCAGCGGTCCGATTGCGCAGACCGCATGGCGGCGGGAAACCTTCGCGCTGCCGCGCGACGAAGCGCGCCAGAAGGCGCATGAATGGTTCGCTGCGTGGCCGAAGGCCGCCTACATGACCGAGATCGAGTTCTGGCAGGAACTGGAAGACGGCCGCATCGAGTTCACGATCCGGCGTCTGCCGAGCGCGGACTAGTCGTGGGCTGAAGCCTCACTCGTCCTCTTCGTCTTCCTCCTCGTCCTCTTCTTCGACGTCAAGGAGTTCAAGCGCGATCGCGGGCAGCTGGGTTTCCTTGAACTCGCCGAGTTCGTCCGAATAGAACAGGCAGTCGACCATGTCGCCGTCGTGCTTCAGCACCGTGACGGCCGGGCCGCCGGACTTGAGCTGGGCTACCTGGCCTGGCTCGAAGGTCGTGCTGGATTTCTCATTCTTCATCGTCTTCTCCCGTCCTGGTCGCGTGCGACGCAGGCTTCGATGCCGAGGCCGCGCGTGCGCGGGTGTGCGCACAGGGTCTTGACGCCCGTGCGACAGGCGTCGGCCCTATGGCCAGCGGACGCGGGGCGGAAGCGAGGAGAGGATCGACTCGACGTTTCCACCGGTCCTGAGCCCGAATAGCGTGCCGCGATCGTGAAGCAGGTTGAATTCGACATAACGTCCGCGCCGGACTTCCTGTTCCGTCACGTCGACGGCGGTCCAGGGAACCTGGACGTTCGTGCGCACGATCTCCGGATAGACGTCGAGGAAGGCCCGGCCGACGGCGCAGGTGAACTCGAAGTCGGCGGTGAAGTCGCCACTGTCCAGATCGTCGTAGAAAATCCCGCCGATGCCGCGCGGCTCGTTGCGGTGCTTCAGAAAGAAGTAGGAATCGCACCACGCCTTGAAGACGTCGTAGCTCGCGACCTCGGCGTGCTGCTCGCAGGCGGTTCGCATCGCCAGGTGGAACGCGATCGTGTCCGGGTCCGACTGGGTCCGGCGCCGCTCGAGAACCGGCGTGAGGTCGGCGCCGCCGCCAAACCAGGCGCGCGAGGTCACGACGTGGCGCGTGTTCATGTGAACGGTCGGCACGTTCGGGTTCCAGGGATGGGCGATCACGGAAATGCCCGAGGCCCAGAACGTCGGGTCCTGGTCGGCGCCGGGGATCTGCTTCGCGAATTCCGGCGCGAACTGGCCGTACACGGTCGAGATATGGACGCCGACCTTCTCGAACACGCGCCCGTGCAGGATCGACATTTCTCCGCCACCGCCGTCGTCCCCGCCGTGATCGCGCCGCGACCACATCTTGCGCTCGAAGCGGCCGGGCCTTGTGGCGTCGGGAAAGAACGGACCGTCCGCATTCTGCTCGGTCGTTTCCAGCGCATCGCAGATGCGATCGCGCAGGGTCCGGAACCAGGCCGACGCCTCAGTCTTGCGACTTTCGAGTTCCTGCGCTGGCGGCAGCGGTGTGGCCGCGTGCGAGGCGCGGTGGCCGAGGTCGTTCATGGCATCGTTCCGGTGCGCCCCGTCGTCGGGCTCGGGCGGGAGGATCGAAGTCTATCACGGCCAAGCCGCGGACAGACAACACGGAACCCGCCCGACGGTATGGACATCGCTGCCGAAAGATGGAAAACGTCCGGCCGGCCGGGCGATGCTGGCGACGCGAGGTCGCATTGCCGGCCTCGGCATAAGGTTCTATGTGGCCGGATGTCCCGGGGTGCTGCGGCGCGCGATGCTGGCGTCGGAGCTGGACCGGGACGGTCGAAACCGAGGGATTGAGGCGTGGCGACATCCGGCAAAATGGCGGCTGGCGGAGCGGGATCGGAACCGACCCGACGCGACATGCTGGTTCTGGGCACGGGCGCATTGGGCGCGGTCGGCCTCGCGGGCGTGGTCTGGCCGCTGGTCATGCAGATGAACCCGGATGCGTCGGTTCAGGCGGTCGCCTCCACCGAGGTGGATCTCTCGACGATTGCCGAAGGTCAGACCGTGACGATCAAGTGGCGCGGCAAGCCGGTCTTCATCCGGCACCGCACGCCCGAGGAAATCGCTGCCGCCAAGGCCGACGACGGCAAGCCGATGCCCGATCCGGAGCCGGACGCCAGTCGCGTGCGCAGCTTCGAGAAGGACGCGCAGGAGCCCTGGATCGTGGTTCTGGGCAACTGCACCCATCTGGGCTGCGTGCCGATCAAGAATTCCGGCGAGTACAACGGCTGGTACTGCCCATGCCACGGCTCGCACTACGACAACGCCGGCCGTATCCGGAAGGGTCCCGCGCCGCTCAATCTCGTCATCCCGCCCTACACCTTCGTCTCCGCGTCGAAAGTGAAGATCGGCTGAGCGCGCCACACTCGGAGAGCTTCCCATGCAAGGACACTCGACCTACGTTCCCAAGGGTGCGTTCGCGAAGTGGTTCGAGAGCCGTCTGCCGATCGTCGGACTGATGCACTCGTCCTTCGTCGCCTATCCGGTGCCGAAGAACCTCAACTACTTCTGGGCGTTCGGCGGCGTCCTCGCGGTCATGCTGGTGTCGCAGATCGTGACCGGAATCGTGCTCGCGATGCATTATACGCCGCATGTCGACTACGCGTTCTCGTCCGTCGAGCACATCATGCGCGACGTGAATTACGGCTGGCTGATGCGCTATGTGCACGCCAACGGCGCGTCGATGTTCTTCATCGCCGTCTACATCCACATCTTCCGCGGCCTCTAT
>CAZVMY010000180.1:228-6392 GCA_964628955.1 uncultured Methylocystis sp. | reverse complement strand
GTCAGCTCGGCCGCGGCACGCTCGAACGCGTCGTCCTTGCCGGCGAGCTCGAGCGGCACCGCGACGTTCTCCAGCGCAGTCATGGTGGGGATGAGGTGGAACGACTGGAAGACGATGCCGATGCGCCGACCGCGGAACCGGGCCAGCCCGTCCTCGTTGAGCCGGCCCAGATCCTGCCCGTCGACGACGACCCGGCCGCTGTCCGGCCGTTCGAGCCCCGCGAGTGTCATGAGCAGCGTCGACTTGCCCGAACCCGAGGGGCCGACGAGGCCGATTGCCTCGCCGCGCGCGACGTCGAGCGAAATGCCCTTCAGGATATGGACGCGGGACGCGCCCTGCCCGAGACTGAGATGCACGTCGGCAAGAGAGATTGCCGGAGGCGCGATCGGACTGGCGTCTTGCGTCTGGAACATGCTTATCCGGTCGGGCTGGGTTGCGATCGAGGCGACTGATACCGAAATAGGCTCATGATGGCGTCCTTCCAAGTGAATGCGGCATTTCTGCTTGGCTTGCTCGGTGCAGCCGCCGTCGGCTCGGCAGCGGCAGAGCCCGTGCGGCTCGTCGCGCTGGGCGACAGCCTGACCGCGGGCTACCAGCTTCCCCCGGATGCGGCGTTTCCCGTCGTGCTCGAAAAGGCGCTTCGGGCGAAGGGCTTCGACGTTCGGGTCGAGAACGCCGGCGTGTCGGGAGACACGACGTCGGCGGGCCGGGACCGGCTGGACTGGGCCGTGCCCGACGGCATCCACGGCGTGATCCTCGAACTCGGCGCCAACGATGCGCTGCGCGGCATCGATCCCGGGATCGCCCGGGCCTCGCTGGACGAGATCGTGACCCGGCTCAAGGCTCGAGGCATCCGGGTCTTGATGGCGGGCATGCTGGCGCCGCCGAACAACGGCCCCGAATATGGCCGCGCCTTCAACGCGATCTTCCCCGATCTCGCGCAGAAGCACGGCCTGATGCTCTATCCGTTCTTCCTGGAGGGTGTGGCCGCCGATCAGGCGCTGAACCAGCCGGACATGCTGCACCCCAACCGGGCCGGCGTGGAGGTCATCGTCCGGCGCATGCTGCCGACCGTCGAAGCCTTCGTCGCGTCACTGGCGAAAACCCGCTAGAAAAGTCGCCTCTGCCGGCCGGAGCCATCCGGCCGCCCACCTGCCCTCTTGACGACCACCTCACGACGCGCCGTCCGGCGCGCCGCCTGCCTCCTGGAGCCGTCCCATGGAATACCGCAAGCTCGGCCGTACGGGCCTCGACGTGAGCCTGATCTGCCTCGGCACCATGACCTGGGGGCAGCAGAACACCGAAGACGAGGGTCACGCCCAGATGGATTTCGCGCTCGATCGCGGCATCAACTTCTGGGACACGGCCGAGATGTACTCGATCCCGCCGAAGCCCGAGACGCAGGGTTCCACGGAACGGATCATCGGATCCTGGTTCCGCTCACGTGGTCGCCGGGATGAGGTTATCCTCGCGACGAAGGTGCTCGGCCGTTCGGCCAGCACGTGGCTCCGGGACGACGGCTCGACGACCGAGCTCTCCCGGAAGCAGATCTTCGAGGCCGTCGACAAGAGCCTGATGCGGCTGCAGACCGATTACATCGACCTCTACCAGCTGCATTTCCCCGACCGGCCGGTGCCATGGGGGTCCAACCCCACGGTCTTCCGTCCCATGGAAGGACATTCGATCCCGATCGCCGAGACGCTGGATGCTCTGGGCGACCTCGTAAAGACGGGCAAGGTGCGCCATGTCGGCCTCTCGAACGAGAGCCCCTGGGGAACCATGACCTTCCTCGCAGCGGCGGAAGCCCGGGGATTGCCGCGCATGCAGTCGATCCAGAACGCCTACAACCTGCTCAACCGCACGTTCGAGGTCGGTCTCGCCGAGATCGCGATGCAGGAACAGGTCGGCCTGCTGGCCTATTCGCCGCTGGGGCAGGGCTACCTGACCGGAAAATACCTCGATGGTGCCCAGCCGCCCGGCGCCCGCTCGACCCTGTTCAATCGCGGGCAGCGCTACCAGACGCCGGGAGCCGAGGACGCCATCCGCAAGTATGTCGCGCTCGCCCGCGAACTCGGGATCGATCCTGCCCAGCTCGCCATCGCCTTCGTCAACAGCCGGCCGTTCGTCACCTCGAACATCATCGGCGCGACGAGCATGGAACAGCTCGTGACCGACGTCGACGCGATCGACGTCGCGATCACGCCTGAGATCGAGGAGCGGATCAACGCCATCCACCAGTTGCATTGCAATCCCTGTCCGTGAGCCGACCCCGGAGTCGCAAGATCGGCGGGCGGCATCTGCCGGAGTGATTGGCGCCGGATGTGGCCGATCCGCCGCACTGTGGCTGCGTTGGAGTGATAGGCTCAAAGCCGAATCAGCCCTTCCTCCGGGAGGCAGACATGCCGCGCTTGTTCACCGGTCTGGAGATCCCGGCCGATCTCGCGCTCTCGCTGTCGATGTTGCGCGGCGGGTTGCCGGGCGCCCGCTGGATCAGTCCTGAGAACTATCACATCACGCTTCGCTTCATTGGTGACGTCGACGACCGCATGGCCGATGAGATCGACGCCATGCTCTGCGATCTGGAATACGACACGATCGACGTGACGCTGAACGGTCTCGGCACGTTCGGCGGCGACAAGCCGCATTCGATTTTCGTCAGCATCGAACCCAACCGGGCCCTGAACGAACTCCAGGCGGCGCAGGAGCGGACGCTCAGACGGCTAGGCCTGCCGCCGGAGACACGCCGGTTCACGCCGCACGTCACGCTGGCACGGTTGCGCCACAGCTCCACGATCGACGTCGCGGATTATCTGGCGACCCACACCAGCCCCTCGCGCCGAAGCTTCGAGGCGCGGCGCTTCGTATTGTTCTCGTCCAAGGCTTCGGTCGGCGGCGGACCTTACATCGTCGAGGCCGGGTATCCTCTCGGCCAGATGTCGTTCTGGGACGACTTCCAGGACGAGGAGGAGATACACGCCGCAGAGTGAGCCGCAGCTTCGGCGACGTTACTTCGGCGCAGTCACTTCGGGGACATGCGGATCGCACCATCGAGGCGGATCGTGCCGCCGTTCAGCATGTCGTTCTCGCAGATCGAGCGAACCAGCGCCGCAAACTCGCCCGGCTTTCCGAGGCGCTTGGGAAAAGGGATGCTGGCTTCGAGCGATTTCCTGAAGCTCTCGTCGATCTTGTCGAACAGCGGGGTCCAGAACATCCCGGGCAGGATGCTCATCACCCGGATGCCATAGCCCGACAGATCACGGGCGATCGGGAGCGTCATGCCGACGATGCCGCCCTTCGAGGCGGCATAGGCGGCCTGACCGATCTGGCCGTCCTCGGCAGCGACCGAGGCCGTATTCACGATCACGCCACGCTGGCCGTCGGCGTCGACCGGCTCGAGCGCCGCGATCGCCACCGCGCATTTGGCGGTCAGATGGAACGTGCCGATCAGGTTGATGGCGATCGTCTTGCTGAAGGTAGACAGGTCATGGGCCACCAGCCGGCCAGTGTCGCGGTCCTTCGACACGGTCCGCCGACCGGGTGCGATCCCGGCGCAGTTCACGAGCACGCGCTCGACGCCGTGCCGGGCCCGCGCGTCGGAAAGCGCAGCATCGACCGACGCCTCGTCCGTCACGTCGCAGTGACAGAAAAGACCACCGACGTCCGCGGCGACCTTGCGGCCGAGATCGTCCTGAAGATCGAGGATCGCCACCTTCACCCCCGTCGCGGAGAGCGCGCGCGCAGTCGCCTCGCCGAGACCGGACGCGGCACCGGTGACGATTGCGGAAACGGATTGGTCGAGCTTCATGGAAGGGTCCCCCCGGGCAGCCGGCCCGACGGCGCCGACCGCGGACGGTTTAGCGGGCAACGCCGGCATGACAAGCCCGTCACGGTCCGGCGCGCCGCCTCGGGGCCTTGAGATCGCCCGCCTTGCCCGCAAGAATAGGGCGTTCGCTGATCCGTCACGTCGACGGAGACGCGTGGACGGAGACGACAGATGGCATCGGAGTGGCTGAAGCCGTTCACAAAGCCCGAGATGGACGCCATCCGGCGTGCTCTCGGCGAGCCGGAGAAGGTGACGGCGGATTTCTGGCAGATGTTCCGGGGCATCGGACGGCGGCTGCCGTTCGCGGAGGATGCGCTGGCGGCCTTCTTCTGCGCCACCGATCCAGCCACGCCGGCGAGGGTCAAGATGCTGCTTCTCGGCGCGGTCGCCTACATCGTGATGCCGATCGACGGCGTCGCGGATTTCCTGCCGTTCGTCGGCTTCGCGGACGACGCCGCGTTCCTGGCGACTGCGATCGCGGCGGTGCGCGGCCACATGAGCGAGAGACACTGGCAGCGCGCCCGCGTCCTGCTCGGCCGCGACGACGCCGGCTCAGCCTGAATCGGTCACGCCTTCGACCTCCAGCGCACGGCGCAGTCTGGCGAACGCGAGTCGGATGCGCGATTTCACCGTCCCGAGCGGTAGTCCGGTCCGTTCGGCGATCACGCTGTGCGAGAGCCCATCGAAGAAGGCGAGCCGGACGAGCGACCGCTGCTCGTCGGGAAGGGACGTCATCGCACCGCGCACGATATCCTCGCGACGCCCGAGGTCGATCAGCTGGTCGAGTTGCGTGTCCTCGGCCGGGCCGTCGAGGGCCGGTTCGGACGGGTCGAGGAACTCGAGCCGGTTCCGCCGTGCGAGGTCGATGCGCCGGTTCCGCGCGATTCGATAAAGCCAGGTGACGACCGAAGATCTGCTGCGGTCGAACAGGGCCGCCTTGCGCCAGAGAGTCACCATGACCTCCTGCGCCACCTCCTCCGCCGCGGCGGGGTCGCTGCCGCTGCGCATGAGGTAGTGTTCGATGCGCGGCGCGAAATGATCGAAGAGCTGGGCGAAGGCCGCCCGGTCGCGCTCGCGGGCGACGGCTTCGACCAGCGCCGCCCAATCCGGTCCTTCGGTCAACGTTACTCCCCGGCGATGGCGACACTCGGAACGGCGCCGTCGGGCGGGACGCTACAGGCGTTTCCCCGCCGTCGGAAGCCTGGGGTTCGAGCTATCGAAATTTCGCCCCTATCGTCGCCTTATCGTCCGGCCATCGGGGCGGCATCGTGGCGAAAGCGGCCACCTTCGCTAAAGTCGGATGATGATTCGCATGGGTTTGCCTTACTGGACCGTCGCCGGCTGCGCGGCACTCGCCACGATCGCCATGGCCGGGACGGCGACGGCCCAGCGCGCCGCGGCCAAGCCTCAATCATCGCAGCCGGCCGGCGCCTTCGAGGTCGGCAAAGCCGGATCGTGGGGCATCTATACCAGCGGCGAAGGCAAGACGAAGCTCTGCTACGTGCTGTCGCAACCCAATGCGCGGCTGCCGAAGAACCTCAATCGCGATCCCGCCTACGTGTTCATCGCTAACCGACCCGCGGATGGCGCGAAGCACGAGGTGTCGGTCATCACCGGCTATCCGCTGAAGACCGGCAGCGTTGCGACCGCCGCGGTCGGCAGTGCCTCGTTCGAGATGCTCGCGCGCGATACCAACGCCTGGCTGAAGAACCCGGCCGAGGAGACGCGGTTCATCGGCGAACTGCGTCGGCTCGCCGGCTCCAGGACGGCGCTCCTGACGATCAAGGGCACCTCGGCGCGCGGCAATGAGACGACCGACCAGTATAAGCTGGACGGTTTTGCCCAGGCGTTCGACCGGGCGCAGAAGGAATGCGCCGGCAAGCCGGCCTCTTGAAGTTCCGGGCCGTTTCTGCTGCGGCAGAACGGCGGACGTGGTAACGAACCCCGATGACATCGTCCGTTTCCGACCTCTCCCCGGCTGCGATCGCGCCGCTCCCCTCCGCCACGGGGCCGCGCTCGCTCGTCGGCCTGACGCGTGCCGGGCTCGCCGATGCGCTGGCCGGGATCGACGTCCCCGAACGCGAGCGGCGGATGCGCGTGGGGCAGCTCTGGCACTGGCTCTACGTGCGCGGCGCGACCGGCTTCGGCGAGATGACCAACGTCTCCAGACTGCTGCGCCAGCGCCTTGCCGAAAGCTTCACGCTCGACCGGCCGACGATCGTGACCGAACTCGTGAGCGAGGACGGTACCCGCAAGTGGCTGCTCAGGCTGGCGCCGACCGGGCCGCACGATCGCGGCGCCGAGGTGGAATGCGTCTACATCCCCGAGACGGACCGCGGGA
>CAZVMY010000180.1:0-218 GCA_964628955.1 uncultured Methylocystis sp. | reverse complement strand
CTCTGCGTTTCCAGCCAGGTCGGCTGCACGCTGACCTGCTCGTTCTGTCACACCGGGACGCAGAAGCTGGTGCGCAACCTGACCGCTGCCGAGATCGTGGCGCAGGTGATCGTCGCCCGCGACAGGCTGGACGATTATCCCGGCCGAGTCCCGGCATCCGGCCCCCACGTGCCGACCGGCGGCAGCCGGCTGGTCTCGAACGTCGTGTTCATGGGCAT
>CAZVMY010000179.1:0-6416 GCA_964628955.1 uncultured Methylocystis sp. | reverse complement strand
ATTGCCTGGTGAACTCGCTCTACGGCGTCTACGAGAAGGCCCATCCCGACTTCGTGGAACATTACTTCGCGCTGCTCTCGGCTGGCGGCACCAAGCACCACTCGGAACTCCTCGCGCCCTTCGGCCTCGACGCGCGCGATCCCGCCTTCTGGCAGATCGGGCTCACGATGATCGAGGGCATGATCGCGGAACTCGAGGAGATGGAGGGGTGAGGTCACTCGACACTTGACAGATATGATAGGTGTCCTATGTTAAATCATGGACGCGGGTCATTTCTCTTCTGACATACCAATTCGGCGCCTGCGCGACGGGTTCGTACGGCTCGCCACAGTGCTGCGCGCCGAGGAATGGTCGGCTGCAAATGCCGCGGGACTGACACCGACGCAGGTCCTGGTTCTGGCATTGCTAGCGGATCGAGGGTCGGCACTGCGCGTCAAGACCATCGCTGCTCATTTGTGCGTCTCGCAGCCGTCGGTCACGGATACGATCGCGGCTTTGGAACGCAAGGGTCTCATATCCAAAGGCGTGGATGCTGCGGATGCCCGCGCGGCTGCGGTCGCATTGACCGCCGCCGGCCGAGATTCGTTCGGCGCCATCCGGGCTGCCGTTTCGCCGCTGGAGGTTGCCCTCTCCGCGCTGACGGCGACGGAGCGGACCAACCTTCTCGATTTGCAGATCAAGGTGATCCGCGCGTTGCAGGAGGCCGGGGCGATTCCGGTGCAGCGCATGTGCGTCACCTGTGTGCATTTTCGCCCTTTCGCGCATGCGAAGGAGACCCAACCGCATCACTGCGCCTTCGTCGACGCCGCGTTCGGAAGGCCGGATCTCCGGCTCGAATGCGGCGATCACGAAGCGGCGGACCCCGCCGTCCGGACTGCCATCTGGTCGGTTTTCATGTCGGGTCCGCCGCCCCTCCCAGCCAACCACCCTGTCGAGAAGGAGTTCATCCCATGATCGGGATCATCGTGCGGAGTTCCAGCCTTGCTGGAATTCTATGGTTCGGCGCCGTCGGCGCCACGTCTGCCCTCGATATCAAGACCCAGGCAAGCCCGCAGGTCGATGCGCCGTTCGACGTCGTCGAAACCCGGGTTACGACACACGAAGGCCAAGCCGTGTTTCGGATACGGACGCGCGCCGATGCAGGCAAGGCGACGCCGAAGCCGACCGGCACCTTCGCCGGCTCGCAGGTCTATGCCTATGTCTGGCCGACGTCGCTGAACAGCGCCGATGCCGGCTTCGAGAAGGATCAGGGCATCGTCGCGCTTGCCGCCACCTTCCATCCCGATTTCGACGACGGCGCCAAGGGTGCTGCCAATCGCGATCGCTGGCATGCGCACTGGGTGATTCTCACCGAGGACAAGGCCTGCGGCGGCGGCCTCAAGGTGCGTGACATTCCCAAGGACGCTCGGCCGCGCCTGCCCGAAACTTGGCCCGGAGTGCCGCTCCTGATTGACAGTCCGGACTACAAGACGTCGATTGCGGGCGACACGGTGGAGGTGTCCGTGCCGCTCGCGAAGATCGGGGCTGTCTCGAGCGCCTCGTTCGACGGTGTTACGGCCGGCCTCAAAGTTCACGCTGATCTGCACGCACCGCTTCTGTGTGTCGCCAACGTGTTCAAGGTCGCGTCCGGCAGCCTCAGCCTGCCTGGCAAGGTGGCTCCCGGCCGGTAGCGTCCCCTGCAAAAGCGAGCGGCCCGCCGACTGCCATCGGCGGACCGCTCTTGCCCCTCCCAGCGAACGGAGAAGCTCGTCAGGATGACATAACCGGTACCGCCTGATCCAGCGGCACTCGTTGCATTCTCACCGCCAGCGCTGCCACAGCAGCGTCGCCAGCGGCATGACCTGATTCTTCCGGAGCGTGATGATCAGGACGCCGGTGAGCGCGATCGCCGCACCGGCGGCCATGCGCAGGTCGAACGGGTCGCCGGTGATGAGGATGCCGAGCGCCACCGCCATAAGGGGGTTCATGACCATGAGCGGTGCCACCACGTTGGCGTCGTGCCGCGCGATCAGTACGTAGTAGAGACTGTGCGCGAGGATCGAGACGACCAGCGCCGAGAACAGCATCGCCGCGACGAAAGGCCAGCCGGCGGCCTGCGCCAGCGCGATCTGATCCGATTCAAGCCCCGCCGAAAGCAGGATCAGCGGCGGCGCCGAGGCGAGGCCGACCCAGGCCTGAAAGCGCATCGGGTGGACGCCGTCAATCTGCTTCATGAGCACCGCGCCGAGCGCCCCCAGCAGCGAGGACGCGGCGATGAACAGCAGGCCCGAACTCGCGGTCAGGCCGGCGGGGTCCCACATCACGATCAGGATGCCGGCGAAGGCGAGGAGGATGCCGAGCATCCGGCGCCAGCGAATGACCTCGCCGAGAATGATCACGGAGAGCAGCGTGGTCATCGGCATACCGAGCTGCGACACGATCGCGGCGCCGGACGGGGTTGCGGTCTTGATGCCCACGAAGAAGAGTGCGAAGCCGCCCCCACCCATGAGGAACCCGACCAGGGCCATCCGCCAGTAGGGTCTGGGGACCGGGAGCAGCCACGGCAGCGCCACGGCCGCGACGAGACAGAAGCGCACCGCCGCATAGAACAGCGGCGGAATGTTCATCTCCGAGACGACCAGCTTGCTGACGACCGTGTGCACCGCCCAGATAGCGCAGACGGCGAACATCATCGCGAAGTCGCGAACGCTCATGAAGCGTCCGGTGCCGCGCCCGTCTCGGGCGCGGGCGCAAGGTCCCGGGTCGCGACGAAGGTCATGCGCGCCTGGTTGTGCCCGAAGTTCGGCCGGTCCCGCCGCGCTTCGAAGCCATGGTGTTCGAGGAGCGCCAGCATGTCGTCCTCGGAATGGCGGGTCAGACCCAGTTCGCCGCGCAGTTTCCGGTAGTCCGAGAACAGCGTGCGCGCGAGACCGGTGGCGGCCGCAAGGAGAAAGCCGCCTTGCCAGCCGAACCGCAGCAGGGCGATCGCATCCGCTGCGGGGCCGAGATCGGGCGGGATCACGTCTGCGATCACCAGGCGCCCGCCCGGCCGCAGTTTCGCGTGCCACTCGGGCAGCAACCCGGAGAGCGTCCTCTCGTCGAGGTACTGCAGGACCGAGTTGGCGATCACCAGATCGAGGCTCTCGTCGGCGAGACCCTGCGCCTCCTCGGGCGCGAGGACGGTGACGGCCTTGAGATGAGCGACGCGTGCCGCGAGCGTCGCCCGGACCGCCGGTGCCGCGTCGCAGAGATAGAGCCGGCCGCAGGAGCGCGCGACGTCCTCGGCATAGAGCGCCTCGCCGCAGCCGTAATCCAGGACGGTCGCGGTCGGATCGGGGATGTGCCGGCGCATGTCGCCGGCAACCGCCCGCGCGTGGAGCAGCTTGTGGCGCTCGTTGACGTAGATCGGATGGTCGCCGTTCCAGTAGTCGATCCAGGAGACCATCGCCGGGCTCAGCCCTTCGCCGGCGATGCGATCGAACCTTGCGCCTTTGCGGCATCGATCATCGCGACGAAGCGATCGAACAGATAGTGACTGTCGCGCGGTCCGGGACTCGCTTCCGGATGGTGCTGGACCGAAAAGGCCGGACGATCGACCAGTTCGAGGCCGCAGTTGCTGCCGTCGAACAGCGAGACATGCGTCTCGCGCGCATGGGCGGGCAGGCTGTCACGGTCGACCGCGAACCCGTGATTCATCGAGACGATCTCGACCTTGCCGGTCGTCACGTCCTTCACCGGATGGTTCGCGCCATGATGGCCCTGCTTCATCTTGACGGTCCTGGCGCCGATGGCGAGGGCCAGCATCTGGTGCCCGAGGCAGATGCAGAAGGTCGGCACCCGACTGTCGAGCAGTGCGCGGATGACGGGGACGGCATAATCCCCCGTCGCCGCCGGATCGCCGGGGCCATTGGCGAGAAAGACACCGTCCGGCCGCAGCGCCAGGATATCGGCGGCGCTCGCGGTCGGCGGCACGATAGTGAGCTTGCAGCCTCGCGCCGCGAGCAGGCGCAGGATATTGCGCTTCACGCCGTAGTCGATCGCCACCACGTGGCGCGCGCCGTCCTGCCGGCTGCCGTGACCCGCCGGCCAGTGCCAGTCTGTTTCGTCCCACGCATAGCACTGCGCGCCCGTGACCCGCGGCACCAGATCCAGCCCGTCCATCGACGGGAGGCCGGCAGCCTGCGCCCTCAGTCCCGTGAGATCGAAACCGCCCGACGGATCGTGGGCGATGACCGCGTTGGTCATCCCGTAATCGCGGATCAGGGCCGTCAGCGCGCGGGTGTCGACGCCATGGATCGCGACGATGCGGCGCGCTTTCAGCCAGGCGTCGAAGCTGCGCTCGGCGCGATAGTTCGAGGGCGCCGGCAGTCCGGCGTGCAGCACGACGCCGGCGACGGCCGAGGCCGCGTCCAGGTTCACCGTTTCGACATCCTCGTCGTTGGCCCCGACGTTGCCGATGTGCGGGAACGTGAACGTCACGATCTGGCCGGCGTACGACGGGTCGGTCAGGATCTCCTGGTATCCGGTCATCGCGGTGTTGAAGCAGATCTCGCCGGCGGCCGTGCCGACATGGCCTGCGCCGAAACCCTCGACGACGGTGCCGTCGGCCAGAACCAGCCGCGCCGTCGTCAGCGGTTCCGTCCAGGGTGCGGTGGCCGGGTCGTCGCCGGAACCTTGCCGTCTGTCAGCCATCGTCCTAAACCTCGCGCCATCGTCGCCCGCTCGCGCGGGCCGGCGTGCCGGAGCAGCGATCGCCATGAGCGTCGAGCGTCTGATCGCGGCAAGCGCCTGCGTCTAGACCACGGGGGCGCAAATAGGAACCCGGCTTGCTGCTCGCGGCCCGTCCGGGAAGGTCGAATCAACGGGAGAATGGAACATGCGCGACGCGCTCAACGCCGCCGTCAAGGAGGCGATGAAGGCCGGCGACAAGGTCAGGCTCGGCACCGTTCGCATGATCCTCGCCGCCTTGAAGGACCGCGACATCGAGGCGCGCGGGGCGGGCAAGGGGCAGATATCGGACGACGAGATCCTCTCGCTGATGCAGAAGATGATCAAGCAGCGGCAGGAATCGATCGAAATCTACGCCAAGGCCAGCCGGCCGGAACTCGCGGCACAGGAGCGCGCCGAGGTCGAGGTGATCGCGAGCTTCCTGCCGCGGCAGATGTCGGAGGCCGAAGTCGCGTCCGCGATCGCCGACGCGATCGCCGAAACGGGTGCCGCCGGCATGAAGGACATGGGCAGGGTGGTCGCGGCCCTGAAGGCGAAGTTCGCCGGACAGATGGACTTCGCCAAGGCCAGCGGCGCGGTCAAGACCGCGCTCGGAAGCTGAACCGGGCAGAAAATCCGTTGGTAATCTCAGGCCGCGCTGTGTCTTCGGGGCACAAGCGCCTAGGATGAGAGGATGCGCTTTCCGCCTTCGCTCCTCGACGATATCCGCGCCCGCCTGCCGGTCTCGGCGGTCGTCGGCCGTCGCGTCAAGCTCGTCAAGGCTGGACGCGAGTGGAAGGGGCTGTCGCCGTTCAACGCCGAGCGGACACCCTCGTTCTACGTCAACGACCAGAAGGGCTTTTTCCACTGCTTCTCGTCCGGGAAGCACGGTGACATCTTCTCGTTCGTCACCGAAACCGAAGGGCTGTCCTTTCCCGAAGCGGTCGAGCGCCTTGCGGCGGAAGCCGGTGTCGAACTGCCCCGGATCTCCGCCGAATCGGTCGAACGCGAAGAGCGACGCCGGAGCCTGCACGACGTGCTCGAACTGGCGGCCGTGTTCTTCGAGGCCAGCCTGAAAGCGGGCGCGGGCGCGGAGGCGCGACGCTATCTCGCCGGCCGCGATCTCGACGCCGAGGTGCAGCGCCGCTTCCGGCTCGGCTACGCGCCGGCGGAGCGTTTCGCGCTGCGCGATCATCTGGCGGGCAAGGGCGTCTCGTCCGACCTGATGGTCGATGCGGGTCTGCTGCAATCGGGCGACGACGTGGCCGTCCCCTACGACCGGTTCAGGGACCGGGTGATGTTCCCGATCGCCGACACGCGGGGGCGCGTCGTGGCTTTCGGCGGTCGGGCGCTGCAGAAGGACGCGCAGGCCAAGTACCTCAACTCCCCCGAGACGGCGCTCTTCCACAAGGGCGCGCTCCTCTACAACCACCACCACGCGCGCAAGGCGGCCCACGAGGCCGGCGGCGTGGTGGTGGTGGAAGGCTATGTCGACGTCATCGCGATGACCCGCGCGGGGCTGCCGCAGGTCGTGGCGCCGCTGGGTACCGCGCTCACCGAGGATCAGCTCCAGCTCGTCTGGCGCATGGCGGCCGAACCCGTCCTGTGTTTCGACGGTGACAAGGCTGGCCGGCGCGCCGCCCACCGCGCGGTCGATACGGCGCTGCCGCTTCTGGGTCCGGGCCGCTCGCTGCGCTTCGCGTTCCTGCCCGACGGCCAGGATCCCGACG
>CAZVMY010000178.1:2460-6422 GCA_964628955.1 uncultured Methylocystis sp. | reverse complement strand
ATCTACGACCGCATCTGCTCGATTCTGGGGGGTACGCCGCCGGAGCATTACGTCTACGAGCTGTTCCTCGACGAACTCGGCCAGAAGATCTCGAAGTCGAAGGGCAACGGCCTGACCATCGACGAGTGGCTGACCTATGCCTCGCCGGAAAGTCTCGCGCTGTTCATGTACCAGCGGCCGCGGGAAGCCAAGCGCCTCCACTTCGACGTGATCCCCCGATCGGTCGACGATTATCAGCAGTTCCTCGCCGGCTACCTGCGGCAGGACTGGAAGAACAGGCTGGGCAACCCGGTCTGGCACATCCACGACGGCCAGCCGCCAGCGCCCGAAACCGTCAGCGCACCGGGCACGAACCAGCCCGTGTCGCAGGTCAGCTTCGCGCTGCTGCTCAACCTGGTGGCGGTCGCCAATGCCGAGGACAAGGCCGTTCTCTGGGGTTTCCTGCGCCGCTATGCGCCCGGTGTCTCGCCCGAGACGCATCCGAAGCTGGACCAGCAGGTCGGCTATGCGATCCGCTATTTCAGGGACTTCGTGAAGCCAGCCAAGCGCTACCGGCTGGCCGACACGGACGAGCGGCAGGCGCTCGAAGCGCTCGAGGCGGCGCTCGAGGCGCTGCCGCCGGACGCTTCTGCCGAGATGATCCAGGATGCCGTCTACGACGTCGCGCGGGTCATCCCCCGCTACCAGGACTTCAAGGCGAAAGGGGCGACCCCGGAGCGCCCCGGCGTCTCCAACCTCTGGTTCAATACGCTCTACCAGATCCTGCTCGGCGAGGAGCGCGGACCCCGCTTCGGATCGTTCGCAGCCATATACGGGCTCCAGAACACGCGGGGCCTGATCCGCAACGCGCTGGCGGGCGAGCTTGCGGCAGCATCGAACGGCGACCGCGTTTCCGGTGACGCGGCGGAGGCTACTGGCTCGCCCAGATGATCCGCGCCATCCAGGCGATGTCCGCGATGTCGACCGTGCGGTCGGGATGCGCGGGATTGAGCGAGCGCAGTTCAACCGTCTTCGCGGTGCGCCGCTTCAGTTCCTTGGCCATGATCTCGCCGTCGGCCGTCTTCACCACGACCCGGTCGCCGCGGCGGATGTCGGTGTTCGGCGAGATGATCAGCCGGTCGCCCTCGCGGTAGAGCGGCAGCATGGACTCGCCCGTCACCTCCAGCGCGTAGGATTGCGCATCCTCGACGGCCGGGAAATTGACCTCGTCCCAGCCCTTGCCGGCCGGGAAGCCGCCGTCGTCGAAGAAGCCGCCAGCACCGGCCTGGGCGAAGCCGATCAGCGGCAGCGGCCGCATGCTGCGCGGCTTCGCCGCGATCAGATCCATGAACTCCTCGATGCCGGCGCCGGTCGCGTCGAGAATCTTGGCGATCGATTCCGTCGAGGGCCAGCGGGTATGACCGTCGGCGGTGATCCGCTTCGACTTGTTGAAGGCGGTGGCGTCGAGGCCGGCGCGCTTGGCCAGTCCCGACGGCGACAGGCCGTAGCGCTCCGCCAGGGCGTCGATGGCGCTCCAGACCTGCGCGTGCGTCAGTTTGTGCATGGCGGCCCTCTTCTGCGGGAAGACTCGTCGCAACGATCGTTCCGGCATCAGCGGGTGGGAGAAAAGTCCTCGCACCAGCGCCTGCCTCTGCCGGATAATAGGAAAATATGCCATCATTTGCAACCGCCGACCGTCTGCTGCATCAGCAATCCGTCAATGGAGACGGCCATGCGCGTGTACAAGCTCTGCTCCGAGAGGCTCTGGCGCGAGGCCGTGCGCCAGGGCGAACTGTCCGGCGCGCCGGTCGATCTCGCCGACGGCTTCATCCATTTCTCGACCGCGGCGCAACTGGCCGAAACGGCCCGGCGGCATTTCGCCGGTCAGCGTGATCTCGTGCTCCTGGCGGCCGACGCCGCGGCGCTCGGGCCGGCGCTCCGCTTCGAGCCTTCGCGCGGGGGCGACCTCTTCCCGCATCTCTACGCCCCGCTTCAGGTGACGGCGGTCGACGCGGTGATGCTGCTGACGACCGGTGCGGACGGCAATCCCGTTCTGCCGGCCCCCCTGCCGTGATCGGGGGCGCCTTCCGGCTCGCACGCCCGGCGCTCGGACTGATCGATGCGGAGACGGCGCATGCGGCGGCGATCGCCGCGCTCCGGCTGATGCCGCGTGGCACGCCGGCGCCGGACGACCCGCGCCTCGCGACGACGGCGTTCGGCCTGCGGTTTCCCAATCCGGTCGGCCTCGCGGCGGGTTTCGACAAAAACGCCGAGGTGCCCGATGCGCTGCTTCGGCTTGGTTTCGGCTTCGTCGAGGTCGGCGGCGTCACGCCGCGGCCGCAGCCCGGCAATGACCGGCCGCGCGTCTTCCGGCTTCCGGCAGACGAGGCCGTCATCAACCGCTATGGCTTGAACAGCGCCGGTCTGACCGTGGTCGCGGAAAGGCTGGCCGCCCGCTCGCGCATCGGCCTCGTCGGCGTCAACCTCGCGCCCAACAAGGACAGCCGCGACCGGATCGCCGATTATCTCGCGCTGGCGGGACGGCTGATGCCGGCCGCGGATTACCTCAGCCTCAACGTATCCTCGCCCAACACTCCGGGGCTGCGTGATCTGCAGGCACGCGAGGCGCTGAACGAGCTTCTGGCCCGCATCATCGATTTGCGGGCCGCAGCGGACCTGCGGACGCCGATCCTGCTCAAGATCGCGCCCGACGTCGACGACCTCGCGCTCGACGACGTCAGCGCGGCCGCACTGGACCATCGCATCGACGGCCTGATCGTGGCCAACACCACGACCACGCGACCACCGGGCCTGCGAGAGCGCCGGCTGGCGCAGGAAGCCGGAGGGCTCTCCGGCCGGCCGCTCTTCGCCCGGTCGACGTCGGTGCTGGCGCGGGCCTATCTGCGCTTGGGCGACCGGATGCCGCTGATCGGGGTCGGCGGGATCGATTCGGGAGCGGCGGCACTCGTCAAGATCGCCGCTGGCGCCTCGCTTCTGCAGGTCTACACCGGCCTCGTCTATCGCGGGCCCGCACTGATCGGCGAAATCAAGTCCGCGCTCCTCGCCGAACTGTCGGCGCGACGGCTCGGGTCCCTGTCGACGCTCGTCGGCAGCCGGGCCGCCGAACTGGCCGACACTATCGCCGGGAATCGATGAGTGCGTTGACGCGATCGACCTGGACGGGGCTCAGCGTCCTGCCGAACGCCTGCTGCAGCGCCGAGACCGCACTCGCCAGGGCGGCTGCGCTCCGGGCCGGATCGGTGATCGCGAGCGCTGCGTCGCGGCTGCGCTGATAGGTACCGATCCGGCCGACGGCCGAATTCGGCGCGGCACGACTGCGCGCACGGTCCGAGGCATGGGCGGCGTTGAGTGCCCCGAGCGTGTTCGCGCCGCTGCGGCTTCTGCTGCCGGCCGCGCTTCTGCCAGCGCCCGGATCGAACGACTCGCCGCGGCCGCCGCGCGCGTGTCCCGGCGCTCCGTCGCGACCATGACCATAACCATGGCCGTTGCCGCCGGAGTTGCCGTTCGACGCGCCGTGACCGCCACCGCCATTGCCGCCGCCGTTTCCATTGCCCCCTCCGCCGCCGTTGCCTCCGCCTTCACCGCCTTTCGCGAACGCGGCTCCCGACAAGCCGTAGCCGAAGCCTCCAGTCAGCGCTGGCACCGCAGTCATGGCGCAAACGCAAACGCCGGCAAGAATGAAGGACCGGATGGACCGCATGGCGTCTCTCCCTCTGGATTGGCCGTCTGGACCGATTCAAATCAATCCGAACGCACCGACACTTGTAAAGCCGGCTACCACGATTTGCCTAATTCGGTCGCACCGGTCGAGGGATCGAACACCGGAAGGCCAGCGGCCTCGAACGCGCTCGTGTCCCGCGACACGACGACGAACCCGTGCGCGGCGGCAATCGCAGCGATGGAGCCATCGCGGGTGGGAAAGCCCTTCCCGGCCATGCGAACCTTGACGGCCAATTCGGCAT
>CAZVMY010000178.1:0-2450 GCA_964628955.1 uncultured Methylocystis sp. | reverse complement strand
GCGCTGCTTGTGTGTCCAACGGCACGATTCTCGCCCTGAACAGCGCCATCACACCGTCCAAAGCGGGCTTGCGCCCTTCAACGCCGGCTGGCGAACAGCCTCGAGAGCAGCCAGAGCGGCACCACGATGGCCGCGCCGTAGGCGAGGAACGTGAGCAGCGTCCCGATCGCTTCGTAGCCGCTGCCGATGAGCGCGCGCACGGCGCCTGCGAGACCCGCAAAAAGGCTGCGCGGATCGAGGCCCGCCCAGTACATCACGGCGCCGACCAGCATCGACAGCAGGGTCAGCTTGACGAGAACGGAGCCCGGTGAACCGCCGAGAAATCTGGACATGGCGTTCGAACTCATGGGTGGCCGGTCTCGGATGCGACGGCTTCGCCGCATAACACGGCGGCACCCGGCAGTCTCCCGGCCTCAGAGTCGATCGTCGGCTGCATTCTCCTCGCGCAGCGTCCGGATGACGCGACGGATCGTGCGCTCCAGCAGCCCGAGCGCCTGGTCGACCTCCTGCTCGCTTGGCAGAAGCGTCTTCGCGCCGTCGCGCAGCTGTCCGAGGCGCCCGGGTCCGGCACGGCCGCGCAGGTCGGCGTTCTCCTGGGTCAGCCGCGCGATCTCGTCGTCCATGGCCCTGCGATCGTCCGGAACGGCGCGGCACAGATAGTCGCCGCGGTCGCGGGTGCAGATGGAGACGGCGCCGGTGGTCGCATCCAGCCGCATGATTCCGTCTTCGACGGGGCGAAAGCTGTAGCGATGCTGCGGATCGGCCGGCAAAGTCGGCGCCGGAGGCGGCTCGGCCGGCAGGGGCTGCGCGGACGCCGGCGCGACCAGCATCAGGAACGCACCCGTCACGACGGGCCGCGCGATCCGGCTGATAATGGGTCCGAACATCGGCATGACGACCTCCAGACAGGGCGGATTAGCAGCCGAGCGCGGCCGAATCGGGGCGGGCTTCGTTTCAGCCCTCGCGCGAGGCGGCGCTCCATTGTCCGGCCTCGATGCGTGCCGCCGCGATCACCGCCTGCGTCCGGCTCTCGACGCCGAGCTTCGTCAGGATCGCCGAGACATGCGCTTTCACGGTCGCCTCGGAGACGTCGAGTTCGTAGGCGATCTGCTTGTTGAGCAGCCCCTCCGACAGCATCATCAGGACCCGGACCTGCTGCGGCGTGAGGCTGGAGAGACGGCGCACGAGGTCGCTGGTCTCCTGATCGGCGGGTGTCGAGAGGTCGACCTCGGGCGGGGTCCAGGTGCCGCCGTCGAGCACGGTGCCAATTGCCGTGCGCATCCGATCCATGTCGACGGTTTTCGGCAGGAAGCCTGCGGCGCCGAAATCCACGCAGCGGCGCATCACGCGCGGATCGTCGTTCGCGGAGACGACGAGAACCGGGACGCTCGGATATTGCGCGCGCAGATACGTCAGCCCCGAGAAACCGCGCATCCCCGGCATGGTTAGGTCGAGGAGAACGAGGTCGACGTCGGGCGTCTTCGCAAGCTGGGCGGCGGCCTCGTCGAAGGCGCCGACCTCCGCGATCTCGGCGTCGCGCAGGAATCCGCTCACCGCCTGCCGCAGCGCGCCGCGAAACAGCGGGTGGTCGTCCGCGATCAGGATGCGGACGCCGGCGCCGCGCGCCACGACTTCATCAGCATCGGGCATTCACAAATCCTGTCGAGCGCCCGAACCGGCTCTCTTGGCGGGCTCTCTTGTTTGACGATTGCGTGGCGCATATGCAAGCGACCGAGGCCCGCTGCCCCGCGAAGGACATGATCGGCACCCCGCGACCGCTTCCTGCCGGCCTGGTGTCCACCGGTATCGCGTTCGCGGCCGCGGCTGGTCTCCTGCTCGGCATCTCCGAACGGATAGGGGCTCCGGCCGCCGTGGCGCAGGCCGGAGGGTCGCTGGCGCTCGCCCTGCTGGTGCTCGGGCTCGGCTGGAGCGTGGCCAGCCTGCGCCTAGCGGACCTGCTGGGCGCCGCGGCCGCCCTTTCTCCCGGGCAGGGCGGATTGATCCTTCTCCTGCTGATCAGCGCTGGCGCGGGGTTTGTGTTCGCTGGCGGCCCGGCCGAGCTCTGGCGCGCCGGAGCGGTCGCGGCGCTCCTGGCGCTCGTCCTTAACGTCCTGTTCGCGCCTCCGCCCGATCAGGCGGGCCAGACCTTTGCCAGCCGCGTCGGGTGGCGTTTCGGGCCATGGCTCGACATCCCGGCCGCCGTCGCGGTCGCCGGGCTCGGCATCGTGCTGCTCGTCTCGGGCCTCGACCGGGCGGCCGGTGCGGTCGCCCGCCTGTCTGGTCAGAGCGCGGGCACCGCGGTCCTGTGTCTGGGTGCCGGACTGATCCTCGTGTTCGTTGCGGGCGGCGCGCGCAGTGCTTGCGCGACGCTGGTCGCGCTCGCGGTGATCCTTCTGGCGGCCACGTTGCTGCCGGTGGCGTTCGCCGCCCTGCCGCTTGGCTGGGAGAGC
>CAZVMY010000177.1:0-6434 GCA_964628955.1 uncultured Methylocystis sp. | reverse complement strand
TCACCGCCCAGCCCGCCGTCTTCACCACTTCGACGTTCAGGCCCTGCTTGGAATAGAACCCGAGCGGTGCCGCCATGATGATCGGCGTGGCGCAGGTGATCGGGATGAACCCAACCTTGAGGTCTTTCTTCTCGACCGCACCGCCCTGGGCGAAGACCTCGGTCGCGGCGCCGAGGGGGAACACGGATGCCAGCGCCGCAGCCGCGGTCGATGAGCCGACCGCCTGCAGGAAGGCGCGACGGGTGCCGTCGTGCGGAAACACCGCCCGCATGAGCGCCGACTCGACGATGCGCTTGTATCGGCTCTCAGAATCCGAAAGCGCCGTGGCGCCAGCGATCGCACGGTCGTGTTCCGCCTGATCGGCATGGCGGCCGCATCCGCATCGCGAGCGCAGCCGGAGCTTCCGGTCGAAAGGATCGTCGAACATCGCCACCCCGTCACTGCCCGATGCAAACCTCGGGTCGACCGGAGGACGCAACCTCCATGCCACCTGCCGACGGGCGCTCACGACCGCAGCCGATCGCTCGTCGAGGAGCGTCGGAGCCGATCAGCCCAATCGGTGCGCATGGCGGTCTGCCTATATTTCAGGCAGTCGCCGCGCGGCGGGACTCAGGAGCGGCGGTGCCTGTTGAACTCGAGCAGGGCGAGCAGCACCTCGGCGCGAGGTCCGAAACGGCGCAGGGCCTCGACGCCCGACGCGGTCACCGCCTCGAGCCGGGCCGTGGCGCCGCCGATGCCGAGCAGGCCGACGAAGGTGGCCTTTCCCGCAGCCGCGTCCTTGCCGGCGGCCTTGCCGATCACCGCGACGTCGCCCTCGGCATCGAGCAGATCGTCCTTGATCTGGAAGGCGAGACCCAGCGCGGCAGCGTAGGCCGCGAGCGCCGTCTCTTCCTCCGGCGTCGCCCGGCCGAGAATTGCGCCCGCGGCGCAGCCGAACGCGATCAGGGCGCCCGTCTTCATCGACTGGATCCGGATGACGTGCGCCTCCGCCGCGTCGTTACCGCCCGACACGGCCGGACCGAACCGCCCCTCGGCCGCGAGGTCGAGCATCTGCCCCCCGACCATCCCGTCGAGCCCCGCCTGACGCGAGAGCGCGAGGACGAGCGCGGCGCGGATGCCCGCTTCCGCCGCAGTGGCCGGGTCGGCCACGATCTCGAAGGCAAGCGTCAGCAGCGCATCGCCGGCCAGGATCGCCGTGGCCTCGTCGAACGCGCGATGAACCGTCGGCTTGCCCCGCCGGAGATCGTCGTTGTCCATCGCCGGCAGGTCGTCGTGGACGAGCGAATAGCAGTGCACCAGTTCGAGCGCCGCCCCGGCGCGCATGGGCCCGGCGCCGTCCACCCCGAACATGGCCGCCGTCTCGACCACCAGAAACGGCCGCAGCCGCTTGCCGCCGCCGAGGACCGCGTGCCGCATCGCGTCGACCAGCCGCGGATCACGGGAGCCCGGACCATGCGAGGGATCGGTCGTCAGCAGCCCGGCGAGCAGTCCTTCCACCTGGGAGGCATGCCCGTTGAGACGATCCGTGAAGGCGGCTTGATTCATGCGGGTGCGGTCGCATAGGGGTCTGGCGCGGTCAAGGGCGAGGCCACGCGAGGGGAGCGACCATGCGCGCTGGCAGGCCTCTGTTGCATCGTCTGGCCAGAATCGTGATCACAGTGATGCTGTTGGCGATCGCGATGCCGCTGCTTCTGACATTGCTCTACCTCGTCCTGCCGCCGGTATCGACGCTGATGATGTGGCGCTTCGCGACGGCGAGGCCCGTCGAGCGGACGTTCGTGCCGCTCGAAAGGATCTCGCCCAACCTGGTGGCGGCCGTGACCGCGTCCGAGGACGCCCGGTTCTGCCGTCACGGCGGCGTCGACTGGCCGGCGCTGTTCTCGGTCGTCGAGGATGCCGACGACGGTGGGCCATCACGCGGCGCCTCGACGATCCCGATGCAGACGGCGAAGAACCTGTTCCTGTGGCCGGGCCGCTCCTACGTGCGAAAGGCGCTCGAGATCCCGCTGGCGCTGCTGTCCGACCTGATCTGGTCCAAGCGGCGGATGCTCGAGATCTACCTCAACATCGCCGAATGGGGCGACGGCGTCTTCGGTGCCGAAGCCGGGGCCCGTCGCGCGTTCGGCAAGAGCGCCGCGCAACTCACGCCGCGAGAGGCGGCGCTGATGGCCACGGCCTTGCCCAACCCGATCCGCCGCGATCCCGGCAAGCCATCGGCAGGCCATCGCGCCCTGGCCGCGAACGTCGCCGGACGCGCCGACGACATGCGGGAATGGCTGGATTGCCTGCGCTAGGAAAGCGCCGATCGGCACTGGCGTTTCGTACGGGATGTTGCTATGAGCCCGCTTCCCGATTTCCGCAGTGAAGGACGGGTCGGCCGCGACGCCACGTCAGTGCCGGCTGGCCCCGACCGGAGAAAGCGTCAATGGCCGTTCCGAAGAGAAAGACGTCGCGCATGAAGCGCGGCTTCCGCCGCTCCGCCGATGCGCTGAAAGCGCCGACCTATGTCGAGGACAAGGACTCGGGTGAACTGCGTCGTCCGCATCACATCGACCTGAAGACCGGCATGTATCGCGGCCGCCAGGTGCTCGCCGTCAAGACCGACGTCTGAGCCGGCGACGGTTCACGATCGACGGTCGCCCTCGTTAGGCGCGGCGGTCGACGAGCCGCACAGACGACGCTGGTAGCCCGCTGACTTTGGCCCCTTCAGCATATTGACCTGTCGCCTGGTGCGCCGAGGCTCGCCTGCGGAGCCGGAAGGCGGGTATGTCGGCGTGGATTGCGATCAGCTGCGCCACGAACGACGCGCTCGGCCGGGCACCGCGCAGGCGCCCGCGCGTCTCGTCCCGATCCGGAGCGGCGGTGGCGACCACTGCCGTCCCGCTCCCAGTTTGTGACACCGCGTCCGCTTCGTTCATTCTTTCTAGACACATCCGGCACGTTTTCGGTTCCGCCGTGCAAGGGGCGTGCGAACCGTTCACCCCGCCTTAACCATGCGGCGTCAGGATTTGGAACTGCGTGCGCTGTGGGGGCTGCGCGCGGCGACCAGGCGTCGCCGGCCGTTGCCGTGGTCGTCCCAGGACGTCCGGAGAGATCATGCAGGAGCACGACGCCTTCGAACTGGCTGGGGACGACCCCCACCGGCAGACGTCGCGAGACCGGCGGGACGCGCTGTCGCCAGCGCTCGTCGATCCGCCCAGCATCCTCTCCTCGATCGGCGAGGCGGTCTACGACTGGCACATCGACAGCGACGTGATCACATGGAGCGGCAACGCCGCATCCCTGATCGGCACCAGTTTCGAGCAGATCGGCTCCGGTACCGCCTACGCGGCAATGCTCGATCCCGTCAGCCCGTCGACGCGGGCCGAGCGCGTCATGCATTCGGAAGCGGAGGACAACGGCGTCGGCGTCACCTACCGCGTGCAGTATGCGCTCTCGCCGCGCCGCGGGAAACTGATCTGGATCGAGGACACCGGCCGCTGGTTCGCAGGCCCGGATGGACGGCCGCATCTGGCGCACGGCGTGATCCGGCTCATCCAGCCGCCGTCGGAGCAGGATCGCGTCGAGTTCGCGGCCGGGCGGATCGACCCGCTGACGCTCGCCTTCACGCGGTCTGCGTTCACGAAGATTTTCGAAGCCGAGCTGGAGCGCATCGCCGGACGCGACGAGACGTCCGCCTACCTCGTCCTCAACATCGACAACCTCGGCTTCCTGAACCGCAGCTATGGTTATGAGGCGGCAGATGAGGTGATCGCCGGCGTCGCCGACCGGCTGCGCAGCGTCGTCAGGGGACGCGACCGGCTCGTCCGCTATGCGGGCAACAAGCTCGGTATCCTTCTCCAGGGCTGCCGCGCCGACCAGATCGCCGACGCCGCCGGACGGATCATCACGGCGATCCGCGCGGTGCCGTTCCCGACGTCGGCCGGCCCGATCGCGATCTCGACCAACGTCGGTGGCGTGATAGCGCCGCGGGACGGCCGCACGTCGATCGAGCTGATGCATCACGCGGACGAGGCGCTGGCCGAGGCCCGCGCGCGCCCCGGCACCAACTTCGTCGCCTACGCCCGCGACGCGCTCCGCGACGAGACGCGCCGGCGCAACCTCTCGGCGTCGGACGAGGTGCTCCGGGCGATCAACGAGCGCCGCCTGACGCTGGCGTACGAGCCCGTGATCCAGGCATCGACCGGCGCCGTCGCCTTCCACGAGGCGCTGGTGCGCGTGCGGCGTCCGAACGGCGAGATCGTGGGTGCCGGCCAGATCGTGCCTCTGGCGGAGCGGCTCGGCCTTGTGCGGTTTCTCGATCACCGCGTTCTCGAACTCGCCGTCGATACGCTGGCCCGACACCCCGAGGCCCGGCTCTCGGTCAACGTCTCCATGCGCACCGCCACAGAGCCCGACTGGATGCAGCTTCTGGTGCACGCGCTCGCGGCGCATCCCGGGGTCGCCCGGCGCATGATCGTCGAGATCACCGAGACCGCGGCGATCGAGGATCTCGACCAGACGGTACGATTCGTGACGGCGATGAAGGAGCTCGGACTGGCCGTCGCCATCGACGATTTCGGCGCCGGTCACAGTTCGTTCAAGACGCTCCGCTCGCTGCCCGTCGACATGCTGAAGATCGACGGCGCCTTCATCCAGAACCTCGCGCGCTCGACCGACGATCGCTTCTTCGTGCGCACGCTCGTCGATCTCGCGAGGCACCTGTCGATCAAGACGGTCGCGGAATGGGTTCAGGACGCGGAATCCGCGCGCCAGCTCGCCGCCTGGGGGGTCGATTACCTGCAGGGCGAACATTGCGGCCACGCCGCCCTGGAGTACCCCGGCTCGCCGACGACCGTGGCGGCCTGAACCGCCGACCCCTCAGGGCCGGTCGATCTTGTCGAGGCGCGCCCGCATGGCCTCGACCTCGCGCTTCAGCCCGTCGAGATCGTCGGGCGGGACTGCCGGTGACGCCTTCTCGCCGGCCGGCCCGGCCGGACGCGCGGAAGCGTCCGCAGCCGACGCCAGGATGGCGAACGGGTTGAACATCCGGAACGCTTCCTGGAACATCGTCATGTTGACCCGGGCCTGGTCGTGCATGACGCCGAACACGTCGCCGCCCAATGCCTTGCCCATGATGTCACGCAGCTTCTGCTGCTCGGCCGAGAGCCGGTCCATCGAGAACGCGAGATAGCTCGGCACCACGGCCTGCATCTGGTCGCCATAGAAGCGGATCAGCTGGCGCAGGAAGGTCACAGGCAGCAGGTTCTGGCCCTTGCTCTCCTGCTCGACGATGATCTGGGTCAGCACGGGGTGGGTGATGTCCTCACCGCTCTTCGCGTCGCTGACCGTGAAATCCTCTCCGCGCTTGACCATTTCGGCGAGATCTTCGAGCGTCACGTAGGTGCTCGTGCCGGTGTTGTAGAGGCGCCGGTTCGCATATTTCTTGATGACCGTGGGCGCCGTGTCGCTCGCCATATGACCTGTCCACTCCGTCCGGCGGGCAATGCATCGCTGCGATGCAACACTAGTTGCTTTGCAGCGTGGCGCAAACGGGTTTTCGGCGAGCGGCGAGGCAGAGTGCTCACGAAATAGCGCTTCTGCTCGGCTTGACTGCATCCGGCATGCGGCCGATGGAAACGCGGGAACCGCATGCGGACCGGACTCGAGGGAGAAGTCACATGGCCACTGAGGACATCGTCATCGTCGGCGCGGCGCGGACTGCTGTCGGCTCGTTCAACGGCGCCTTCGCGGACGTGCCGGCGCATCGTCTCGGGGCCGACGCGATCAAGGCCGCGCTGGCCCGCGCCGGCGTCGAGGCTGCGGATGTCGACGAAGTGATCCTCGGTCAGGTCCTCGATGCCGGCCAGGGCCAGAACCCGGCCCGCCAGGCGGCCCGCGCCGCCGGCATCCCAGACTCAGCCACCGCCTGGGGGCTCAACCAGGTGTGCGGTTCCGGCCTGCGCGCGGTCGCGATCGGCATGCAGCAGATCGCCGCCGGCGACGCGACCGTCATCGTCGCCGGCGGCCAGGAATCGATGTCGCTGGCACCACACGTGATGCACATGCGCGCCGGCGTGAAGTTCGGCGACACCAACTTCATCGACAGCATGATCCGCGACGGCCTCTGGGACGCCTTCAACGGCTATCACATGGGCGTGACGGCGGAGAACGTCGCCGAGAAGTGGCAGATTACCCGCGATCAGCAGGACGAGTTCGCGACCCATTCGCAGAACAAGGCGGAAGCCGCGCAGAAGGCCGGGAAGTTCAGGGACGAGATCGCCCCCGTGACGCTCCAGACCCGCAAAGGCGACGTGGTCGTCGATGCCGACGAGTACATCCGCCACGGTGCTACCATGGATGCCGCGAAGAAGCTGCGGCCCGCCTTCAAGAAGGACGGCACCGTCACTGCCGGCAACGCGTCCGGCCTCAACGACGGCGCGGCGGCGCTGGTC
>CAZVMY010000176.1:0-6439 GCA_964628955.1 uncultured Methylocystis sp. | reverse complement strand
GCCCGCACCGTTCGGCCCCACGATCACGGTCATGGTGCCGGGCTCCAGCGCCAGCGCGACGTCTCGCACCAGCGACGTGCCGCCCACCGCGAAGGACACGGCCTCGGCGGTGATGATCGCCCCGGCGGTCACTCGAAACCGCCGTTCCGGCGCAGCAGCAGCCAGAGGAAGAAGGGCGCCCCCAGCAGCGCCGTCAGGATGCCGATCGGCAGTTCGGCAGGCGCCACGACGAGCCGGGCGACGAGATCGGCGGCCGTGAGCAGGGCGGCGCCGGCCAGAGCCGAGAGCGGCAGCAGCACCCGGTGATCCGGCCCGACGATCAGGCGCAGCAGATGCGGCACCACGATGCCGACGAAGCCGATCGCGCCCGCCGCCGCGACGCTCGCCCCGACTGCGAGCGCGACCAGCACGACCACGATCGCCTTGAGCCGCTGGACGGCGATGCCGAGATGGAACGCCTCCGCCTCGCCGAGCGCCAGGGCATTCAGTCCGCGCGCCAGGAAGGGCGTTGCCAACAGTAGCGGCAACACGATCGGTGCGATCGCCGCAACCTTCGTCCAACTCGCGCCGCCGAGGCTGCCCAGGGCCCAGAACGTCAGGTCGCGCAACTGACGGTCGTCGGACAGAAACGCGAGGAGGCCCGTGGCTGCACCGGCGAGCGCGCCGAGCGCCACTCCCGCCAGCAGCATCGTCGCGATCGAGGTGCGCCCGTGCCGCGTCGCGATCGCGTAGAGAGCCAGGGTCGACACGAGACCACCCAGGAATGCACCGGCCGGAAGTGCTGCATAGGGAAGCCGGCCGAATCGGGCGAACAGATGCTCTCCGAACACGATCGTCACCGCCGCGGCGAGACCGGCACCGGCGGAGACGCCGACCAGACCGGGATCGGCGAGCGGGTTGCGGAACAACCCCTGCATCAGCGCGCCGGAGACCGCGAGCGCCGCGCCGACGAGCAGGGCGAGCAGCGTGCGGGGCAGCCGGATGTTGAGGACGACCAGCGCCTCCCGGCTGCGCGGGAGGTCACCGGGACCCAGAAGACTGGTCAGCAGGACCTCGACGACCCTGTCGGGCGCAAGGGAGACGGCGCCGCTGCCCAGCGAGAGGACCACCATCCCCGCGCACAGCACGGCAAGGAACGGCGCAACCACGGCGCTCAGAACGTCTCGCCGCGCCGTCGTCAGGGTGTCACGCGATCGAGCATCGGGCCTGCCGGCCCTGCCGCGGTCGATCGTCGCGGCGCTCAAGGTCTCGGCTCCGAAAGCTCCGGATAGACGGCGAGCATGAGATCACCCGCAGCCGCCGGCGCGCGCGGCCCGAAGCCCAGCAGATAGAGCCCGTCCATCGCGACGAGCGCGCCGGCCGCCGCCGCGGGAGACGCAGCGAATGCGGGCAGGGCGAAGATCACCTCTCGCGTCAGGGAATGCCCGCCGCGGTTCATGACGAGAACCACGTCGGGCGCGGCGGCCAGAATGGCCTCGTCGCTCATGAGCTTGTAGCCGTCGAGTCCGTCGGCAGCGTTAACGGCACCTGCGAGCGTGATCATGGCCGCCGCGGTCGTGCCCCGTCCGCCGACCATCGAGCGCGCGTTCTGCAGGCTGAGGACGAACAGCACCCGGCGCGGCCGCGTGATGCGGGATCGCCGGTTTCTCAGGGCGTCGAAGCCGCCGCCGACCTCGCCCGCAAGACGTTCACCGGGCGCGGACAGGCCGACCGCGCCAGCCACTGCCCGAATCCGCACGGCCACGCCGGCCTCGGTCAGGTCCTCGGGAATGCGGCGCACCGGGATGCCCGCCTCCATCAACAGCGCCATGGTACCGGGCGGACCTGCGCCCTCGACCGCAAGCACCAGATCGGGGCGCAGCGAGAGGATGCCCTCCGCCGAGAGCGCGCGCAGGTAGCCGACGTCGACCTTTTCGGCGAGCGCTCTGGCCGGGAACTGGCTGGTCGAATCGACGCCGACCAGCCTGTCGTCGGCACCCAGCGCATAGAGGATCTCCGTCACGGCGCCGCCGGCCGCAACGATCCGCCACGGCACGCTTTGCGCCATTGCCGGGCGCACGGGAAGCGCCGTCGCGAGGAACGCCCCCGAAGTCGCGGTCAGCAGCGCGCGACGCGACGGTCGGTTCAGTCCGGCGTGCAGAATGATCATGGGGCGTCGCTCATTTGGTCAGGATCAGCTTCTGGCGTGAGGTGATGCGCAGCCGGTAAAGCTTTCCGTCGAGGTCGAGCAGGACCTCACGAGCACCCTGCAGCAGGGCCCGCACGTCGACCGGCAATCCGCCTCGGACGGCTGCATCCCCCCGGACCGGATCGATCGGTGTCCGGCCGTCGACCCCTGCGGCGGTCGGCTCGGCATCGTGGCTGCTTTTCATTGTTCTAATTACTAACTATATGATATCGTGTGTTAATTTCTGGTACGCGGCTTGACGTCCGAAGTCCAGCGGTTATCAGTGGCCGCGTGCAGCCGACCGGTTGCCCCAGCCAGCCAGGATCCGGCGCCGCGTCGAGTACGACGCCCGCCCGCCCCAGCCAGCCCGAACCAGCAACCAGCGTTCTCGGGAACCCAGCGGCATGTGGCGTCATTCGACATCTGGACGATCGTCGGTATCCGGATCGCGCGCGGAGCGGCGCATCAGCCGTCTCGCCTTCGCCTGGCCGGTGTCTCTATGGCCGGTGTCTCTGATGGCGCTCGTCGCCGCTGCGCCCGGGCTGCGCGCTCAGGAGCCCGGCGGGCCGGGCCGCGCGGTGCCTCTGGACGAGATCACGGTGACGGCGACGCGGACGGAGGAGCGCGCCGTCGATGCGCTCGCCGCCGTTTCGGTCACCACGCGGCAGGAAATCCGTAGTCAGCAGCCCCAGCGGATCGGCACCATCGTCAGCCAGGTTCCCGGCGTCTCGACGCAGGAGAACCCGAACGATCCTGCGACCGCCATCAACGTCCGCGGTCTCCAGGATTTCGGCCGGGTCGCCGTCACCGTCGACGGAGCGCGGCAGAACTTCCAGCGCTCCGGCCACAACGCCAACGGCGCATTCTTCCTCGATCCGGCGTTCATCCGCGCGATCGACATCACGCGCGGACCGGTGGCGAACATCTACGGCTCCGGCGCCATCGGCGGCGTCGTGTCGTTCGAGACAGTCGACCCCCGCGACATCCTGAGACCCGGCGAGCGCGTCGCCGGGGAGTTCAGCGGGACGGGCATCGCCGGGAGCCAGCTCGGCGGCTACGGCAGCGCCATCGGCGCGGCCCGACCGACCGACTGGTTCTCGGCGCTGGCCGGCTTCTCGTTCCGGAACTTCGGCCAGTACCGCGACGGCGCCGGCATCCGCATCCTCGACAGCGACCAGGACCTGAAATCGGGCATCGGCAAGGTCGTGGTTACGCCGGCGGACGGGCACACGATCAAGGTCAGCGGCCAGTACCAGAGCTACGATTTCGCCAACGGCATCGGCACGTCTACCGCGCCACGCCGGCAGAACGAGGTGACCACGTCGAACGTCGTCGCCCGCTACAGCTTCGCGCGGCCGGACAATCCCTGGATCGATCTCGTCGCCACCGGCTACGTCACCGAGACCGACACGCAGCAGCGCCGCATCAGCGGCACGCCGGCACAGATCGGCCAGTCGCGCTTCTTCCGCGTCACGACCACCGGCGTCGACGTGCACAACACGAGCCGGTTCGATCTGGGTCCGGCGACGCTGGCCGTCACCTACGGCGGCGATGTGTTCGAGGATCGCGTGCGCACGAGCGACCCCGCGGGCAACGGCGACGAAACCACACCGTCGGGCCGCCGCAGCGTCTATGGCGGCTTCGTGCAGGGCCATCTGAAGTGGGCAGCCTTCGACGTGATCGGCGCAGTGCGCTACGACGCCTACGACCTGTCCGGCGGCCGCACGTCGTCCGGCGGCGACCGTGTTTCACCCAAGATCACCGTCGGCTTCACGCCGCTGCCGGGCCTCCAGGTCTACGGCACCTATGCCGAGGGCTACCGCGCGCCGTCGGTAACGGAGACGCTGGTGGACGGGCTCCATCCCGCACCGGCCAGCTTCCTGTTCGTCCCGAACCCCGATCTGCGGCCGGAGGTCGGCCGGACGATCGAGGGCGGGGTCAACCTCAGGTTCGACGACATCGCCGCGAAGGGCGACCGGCTCCGCGGCAAGGCGGCGGTGTTCCGCAACGACGTGACCGACTTCATCGACGGCGTGTTCGTCGATCCCCGGGCGCCCTGCGGCGCGCCGATCCCGGGCGCCTGCGCCGACGCCTTCTTCACCTACCAGAACGTGGCGCGGGCGCAGCTCACCGGCGTCGAAGGCGAGATGTCCTACGACGCCGGCGCGTGGTTCGGCCGACTCTACGGCTCGAGCGTGCGGGGCGACAACGTCGACGCGCGCGAGCCCCTGCAATCGGTCTACCCGGACCGGCTGGGCCTCGCCGGCGGCCTGCGCTTCCTCGACGAGAAGCTCGTCGTCGGCGGCCGGGTGACGCTGGTCGCGGCACAGCGCCGCCTCCCCGCCGTGACCATACTGACGCAGGCCAGCAAGGCGTATGCGCTGGTCGACCTCGATGCGTCCTATGCGTTCAGCCCCGACACGCGGGCCTATCTCACGCTCGAGAACATCGGCGACATTCGCTACCGTCGGTATCGCGACGGCGACTTCAGCCCCGGCTTCACCGCCAAGCTCGGTTTCACGACCCGGTTCGGAGCCTGACGCCATGCAGCGGGCGGGACGCCGCTTCCCGGTCGAGGCGTCGCATCCGGGATCGGCCCGGAGCCGCCGGCGCGATCCCGTGGCGACGGAGAGCAGGGTCGCGGCGATTGCCCTGCCGGTCGCGGTGCGGGACCCGAGCATCCCGCCGAGAGCCGCACCGTCCACGCACCGTCGTCTGCCCACGCTTCTGGCATCGGCCGCAGTGCATGCGGCGCTCACCGCGCTCGCCGTCTGGCAGATCGGGCGGAGCGCGGAGGAGTTCCCGCGCGGCGGCGATCACAGCATCCCCGTCGAGGTGATCATCGAGGGCGCACGCGAGCAGTCCGCGAGCAGCGAAGGCGCCGCGGCATCGGTCGATCCCCGGGACGATCCGGCCGAGCCGGCAGCCCCGCCGGTCACGCCGGCCGAAGAGGTTCCACCACCGCCCCTCGAACAGGCGTTCCCCGCATCGGTCGGTCCCGTCGCCCCCGAAATCGCGACCGAAGTGCCGTTCCCCGCCGAAGTACCCTTGTCCACCGAACTGCCCCTGTCCGCCGAAGCCGAGGCCAGGCCCGACTCCCCGCCGGAACCACCGGCGCCGGCGCCGGTTCGTTCCGAGCCGAAGGCCACCCGATCGCGTCCGACCGCGACCGCTCCCGTCCGGCCCCTTCGCGACGGCAAGGGACGCGGCGCGGATGCCGCGGAGCGGCAGGCAGCCGCGCCCGGTGGCACCGGCGGCGCGACGGCGTCCGCCGGAACGGCCGAGATGACGAGCTACCGGGCCCGTGTGATGGCGCATCTGGCGCGTCACAAGAGCTACCCCGACGGTGCGCGCGACCGCGGCGTCAGCGGCCGCGCGACTGTGAGCTTCACGCTCGAACGCTCGGGCGCCGTGCTCGCCGTCTCGCTCGCGGCCTCGTCGACGATCGACAGCCTCGACCAGGCGACGCTCGCCATGGTCCGCCGTGCGGCGCCGTTTCCCGCGATGCCCGATGGCGCGCCGAACGGCATGACGTTCACCGCCGTGATCCGCTATGACCTGCGGTGAACGGGGTCGCGCAGCGCGCGGCCGCAACACCCCACCCGTCCGTCATCCAGCAAGGAGTCGTCCGCCATGTTCGTCGCCATGAACCGCTTCAAGGTCGTCAAGGGAGAGGAAGCCGCCTTCGAGACCGTCTGGTCCTCGCGCCGGACCCGCCTCGACGAGATGCCCGGCTTCGTCGCGTTCCATCTGCTGAAAGGCCCCGAGCGCGACGACCATACGCTCTACGCGTCCCACACCGTCTGGGAGTCGCGCCAGCAGTTCCTCGACTGGACGAAGTCCGAACAGTTCCGCGACGCCCACCGCAACGCCGGCCAGAACAGGCCGCTCTACATCGGGCACCCGGAGTTCGAGGGCTTTGAGAGCGTGATCTCCGAACCGAACCCCAACGCCGGCCGCTCGGCCGCGGCCTGACGGCCGGCCCGAGGCTGTTTCGCTCTGGTTCGCCCTGCTCGGACGCGCCTTTTTGAACGGCCACGTGGGGAAGCCTTGCGCGGGACAGGCTTGGTCCAACACGTCGATATATCGTAAACCAATAAGATGATTGACGAATTACTGGTGCCGCAAGAGGGATTCGAACCCCCGACCCCATCATTACGAATGATGTGCTCTACCAGCTGAGCTATTGCGGCGACGCGGCTCCGTGATACTGGGGTCGGCGGGGCTTGGCAAGGGAGGGTGGTTGCGGAGTTGCTCGCCCGTGGCCCGGGC
>CAZVMY010000175.1:2332-6461 GCA_964628955.1 uncultured Methylocystis sp. | reverse complement strand
GGCGGCGAGGGCGGCGGCGTGCTCGCCGACTGGCTCGTCGATCTGGCCGAGCACGGCGGCTTCATCGCGCAGATGACGTCGGTGCCCGGCGTGGCGCAGCGCACCGGCGCGACGATCTACTACGTGGAGCTGTTTCCGAAGGCAGCCGCCGAGGCGGCGGGGCAGGCGCCGGTTCTGGCCCTGATGCCGGTGCCCGGCGACGTCGATATCGTCATCGCTTCGGAGCTCATGGAAGCCGGCCGCGCCGTGCAGCGCGGCTTCGTCACGCCCGACCGCACGACGCTGATCGCCTCGACGCACCGCGTTTTCGCGATGACCGAGAAACTCGCGCTCGACGACGGGCGGGTGGATGAAACCGCGCTCCGCGAGGCCTGCCGGACGGCTGCGCAACGCTACGTCGCCTTCGACATGGCCGCCGTGGCGGAGCGGACCGGCAGCGTGGTCAGCGCCGTGATGTTCGGCGCGCTCGCCGGCGCGAAGGCGCTGCCGTTCGAGCGCGCCGCTTTCGAGGCGACGATCGCACGGGGAAAGGTCGGAGCCGCGGCATCGACGCGGGCTTTCGGTGAAGCGTTCGCCATCGCGGCCGGAGAGGCGCCGGCCCCGGTCCTGCCTGCTGCCGTCGGCGCGACGGCGCCGGAGGCCGGACCGCCGTTCGGGACCGACATCGCGCAGGTCCCGCCGGCTGCGCGCGCGATCGTCGCCACGGGCGCGGCCCGGCTCGTCGACTATCAGGACGAGGCTTATGCCCGGCTCTATCTCGACCGGCTGTCGCCGATCGCGGCGGCCGATGCGGCGCATGGCGACGGCAGCCACCGGCTGCTTGCCGAAACCGCGCGCCATCTCGCGCTCGGCATGTCCTACGAGGACACGATCCGCGTCGCCGAACTGAAGATACGGCCCTCGCGCTTTGCGCGGGTAGCCGCCGAGGTGAAGCTGAAGGACGGTCAGGTGCTGGAAATCGCCGAATTCCTGCATCCGCGGCTGCAGGAGATCGCCGAGACGGTGCCGGCGCCGCTCGGGCGGGCGCTGCTGAAAGATGGTCCGCTCCGCCGCATCGTCGAGCGGCTGACCGACCATGGCCGCATCGTCAGGACGACGACGATCTTCGGCTTTCTTCAGCTTTACGCCGTCGCCGCGCTCAAGCCGTGGCGGCGCAGATCACTGCGTTACGCGGCAGAACAGGCCGAACTCGAGCGCTGGCTCGCCAGCGTCGCGGCGGTCGCGGCGCGGAACAACGATCTCGCGGTGGAACTCGCCGAATGCCGCAACCTCGTGAAGGGTTACGGCGACACGCATGCGCGCGGGCGCGCCAGTTTCGAGCGCATCATGGCGCTGATCGAGCAGATCGCGGCGCGGCCGCAGCCGGCGATTACGCTTTCGGAGCTGCGCAAGGCCGCGCTCGCTGACGAGACCGGCAAGCGGCTGACGGAAACGGCGGGCCGGCTCGGGCTGGCTTGAGGGGCGATCAGAAGCTCTCCGTCCAGGGACGCACTTCGGTCTCGAAGCTCCAGGCGCTGCGCGGCTGGGCGATCAGATGCATGAACGTGGCGGCGATGGCGTCGGGATGGAGGGAGCCGTCCGGCTTGTCGGCCGGTTCGGGACGGCGGTCGTGCCGGATCGCGCCGTCGATCACGACATGCGCGACGTGGATGCCCCGCGGGCCGAGCTCGCGCGCCATGCTCTGGGCGAGGCCGCGCAGCGCGAACTTGCCCATGGCGAAGGGTGCGGACTGGGCGTAGCCTTTCACGCTGGCGGAGGCGCCCGTGAAGAGGATCACGCCGCTACCCCGGGCCAGCATGCGTCGCGCGGCCTGCTGGCCGACGAGGAAGCCACCGAAGGCGGTGACGGCGATCGCTCGCTCGACGTCGGCGGCCCGGAGCTCGACGAGCGGTCCGCGTACGCGGGCGCTCGGGTTGTAGACGACGACATCCGGCGCGCCGCGCTTCTCATCTACGGCCTCGAACAGGGCCTCGACCTGCGCGGCGTCGGACGCATCGCACGGGAAGACATGCGCGCCTGTCTCGGCGGCGAGAGGCGCGAGCTTGTCGGTGTTGCGCGCCGCGAGGCTGACCGCATAACCGGCCGCGGCGAGAGTGCGCGCGAGGGACGCGCTCAGGCCATCGCCGGCGCCGACGATCAGCGCGGAGCGCGGACGAGAGGTTGGAGTGGGTGTGCTGGACATGGGTGTTCCCCGATCGCCGTGTGGTCTTTGAGACGGAGCCTAGTCCTGGTTGAACGCCGGGCGGATTGCATCGGTGCAAACCCCGCTGTCGGCGCTCCGCCAGACTTCCCGCCATGGACGAAATCCCGATAAGGCGGCATGGACGACAGCACGAAGCACGGGAGCGTGAACACGGCATGCGCACGCAGGTAGCGATCATCGGCTCGGGACCCGCGGGGCTTCTGCTCGGCCAGTTGCTGGCGCGCGCCGGCGTCGATGCCGTCATCCTGGAACGCCGCAGCCGCGACTACGTGCTCTCGCGCATCCGCGCCGGTGTGCTCGAGCAGGGCACGACCGATCTGCTGAAGGACGCCGGCGCCGGCGACCGCCTCGTCGAAGAAGGGCTGATCCACGATGGGTTTGCGCTGGCGTTCAGCGGCCGGCGGCACCGCATCGACCTGCCGCGGCTCGCAGGCGGGAAGCACGTCACGGTCTATGGCCAGACCGAGGTGACGCGCGATCTCATGAAGGCTCGCGATGCGATCGGCGCCGTGACCGTGTTCGAGGCGGAAGACGTGTCGATCGAGGGCTTCGACGGCGAGGCACCGCTGGTGCGTTACCGGCATCAGGGAATGTCACGCGAGCTGCGCGCTGACTACGTCGCGGGCTGCGACGGCTTCCATGGCGTGTCCCGGCGGTCCGTTCCCCTCGATGCGATCCGGACCTACGAGCGGGTCTATCCGTTCGGCTGGCTCGGCGTTCTGGCGGACGTGCCTCCCGCTGCCGACGAACTGGTCTACGCCAACCACGAGCGCGGCTTCGCGCTGTGCTCGATGCGGTCGCACACGCGCAGCCGCTATTACGTGCAGGTCGCGCTCGACGAGAAGGTCGAGGAGTGGTCGGACGACCGCTTCTTCGACGAATTGCGCCGGCGTTTGCCGGAGGATGTGGCGGATTACGTCACGGCCGGACCGGCAATCGAGAAGAGCATCGCACCACTCCGGAGCTTCGTGGCCGAACCGATGCGCTTCGGCCGGCTGTTCCTCGCCGGCGATGCCGCGCATATCGTGCCGCCGACGGGAGCGAAGGGGCTGAACCTCGCGGTCGGCGACGTTCGCTATCTCTCGTCCGCGCTCATCGAGGCCTGCCGGGACGGCTCGACGGCGGGGCTCGACGCCTATTCCGACAAGGCGCTCGCACGCGTATGGAAAGCGTCGCGCTTCTCGTGGTGGATGACCTCGATGCTGCACCGGTTTCCGGAAACGGGCGACTTCGGCCAGCGCATGCAACAGGCCGAACTCGACTACGTCTCGTCGTCCGAAACGGCCTCGGCGACCGTAGCCGAGAACTACGTCGGGCTGCCATACTGAGCCCGGGAGAACCCGGGCGCGAGACTTCAGGCGCGAGACTTCGGGCGGGAGAACCCGGCAATGAACGAAACCGTCACGCATCTGATCCAGCGTGACCGGCGCATCCACCCGCCGGCCTTCACGGCAGACTACAAGACCAGCGTGCTCCGCAGCCCGCGGTTCGCGCTTCTGTCGATGGCGAGCACGCGCTCGGAGATCACGGGTCCCGTATTCCGGCCGGACGAGATCCAGCCGCTCGACAACGACCTGATCCGCAATTGTGCACCGACCGGCGATCCGATCGGCGAGCGCACCATCGTGCACGGCCGCGTCCTCGACGGGAACGGCCGCGGCCTCGCCCATACGCTGGTCGAGATCTGGCAGGCCAATGCCGGCGGCCGCTACCGCCACGTCAACGACCGCTATCTCGCGCCGATCGACCCCAATTTCGGCGGCTGCGGCCGGACGCTGACCGACGAGACGGGCTATTTCATCTTCCGCACCGTCAAGCCCGGGGCCTATCCGTTCCGCAACCATCTCAACAGCTGGCGGCCGGCGCATATCCATTTCTCCGTCTTCGGACGGAGCTTCGGCCAACGGCTGGTGACGCAGATGTATT
>CAZVMY010000175.1:0-2322 GCA_964628955.1 uncultured Methylocystis sp. | reverse complement strand
GGCAACACCGTCTCCGATCCGGTCGCGCTCGACCGTCTCGTCGCGCGGCTCGACATGGGGGCGGCGGTGCCCCTCGACAGCCTGGCCTACCGATTCGACATCGTGCTGAGGGGCGTGCGCGCGACGCCGTTCGAGAACCGGCCGGAAGGAACCTGAATGATGACCCCGTTCGGCGTGCCGGTCCTGCCGCATCTTCCCGAAACGCCTTCGCAGACGGCCGGACCTTATGTCCACATCGGCCTCATCCCCCGTCAGGCGGGGTTCGACATCTATGCGCAGGATTTCGGTTCGGTGCTCGCCGGTCCCGAGACGGCCGGCGAGCCGATCACCATCGAGGGCCGGGTGTTCGATGGCGTCGGGGCTCTCGTGCGCGACGCGCTGATCGAGATCTGGCAGGCGGATGCGGCCGGCGTCTACGGCGGACCGTTCCGCGGCTGGGGCCGCGCCGGCACCGATTTCGTGACCGGGCTCTATTCCTTCCGGACGATCAAGCCAGGCCCTGTTCCGGCTTATGGCGGCATCGCGCCGATGGCACCGCACGCCACGATCTGGATCGTGTCGCGCGGCATCAACACGGCCCTGACGACGCGCCTCTACTTCAGCGACGACGCGGCCGCGAACGATGCCGATCCGGTGCTGGCGCTGATCGAACCGCGGGAGCGGCGTGACACGCTGATCGCGCGCCGGAGCGATCGTGCGGACGGCATCGCCTATGTCTTCGACATTCATCTGCAGGGTCCGCAGGAAACGGTGTTCTTCGATGTCTGACGCCCCGGTCGTCGTCGCCGTCGCCATCACCGGATCGGTGCCGCGCAAGAAGGACAACCCCACCGTGCCGGTCACGGTCGCCGAGCAAGTCGAAAGCACGCGGCAGGCTTTCGAGGCGGGCGCCACGCTGGTGCATATCCACGTGCGCAACGACGACGAGACGCCGTCCTCCGATCCGCATCGCTTCGCGGCGGTGCAGGCCGGCATCGCCACCGCGTGCCCCGGCATGATCATCCAGTTCTCGACGGGCGGGCGCGGCCGTGATCCGGCGCAGCGCGGCAGCGCGCTGTATCTCAAGCCAGACATGGCGTCGCTCTCGACCGGCTCGGTCAATTTTCCGACGATCGTCTACGAGAACAGCGCGATGCTCGTCCAAGATCTCGCTACCGGCATGAAGACGCACGGCATCCGGCCGGAGATCGAGATCTTCGACCTGTCGCATCTCCATGGTGCGCGCCGGCTGGTGGACGAGGGCCTGATGGACGGCCGTCCGCACGTGCAGTTCGTCATGGGCGTTCAGAACGCCATGCCGGCCGAGGAGCGTCTGCTCGATCTGATGCTGGGCGAACTCCGGCTGCTGCTGCCGCAGGCGACGTGGACGGCGGCCGGCATCGGTCGCAACCAGGACGTGGTGATGGGCTGGGCGCTCGACCGCGGCGCCGATGCCGTCCGTACCGGGCTGGAGGACAACGTCCGCGTGGGTCGGGACCGGCTGGCCGACGGCAACGAGGAACTCGTGCGTATCGCCGTCGCGGCGATTGGCCGCCGCGGCCGGCGTCCCGCGACGACGGCGGAGGCGCGGCGGTGTCTGGGGCTACCCGCGGCCTGAGCCGGGCCGCGCCATTCGAGGCTTGCGAAAGCGGCCAAAACCCCCTAACGGGACGCCGCTCCGGATGCGCGGCCCCGCGCGATCCACGATCCGCACGGGATACGAGAGACGATGGCCAAGGAAAAGTTCAACCGCAACAAGCCGCATTGCAACATCGGGACGATTGGTCACGTGGATCACGGGAAGACGTCGCTGACGGCTGCGATCACGAAGATCCTTGCGGAGAGTGGCGGGGCGACGTTCACGGCGTATGACCAGATCGACAAGGCGCCTGAGGAGAAGGCGCGCGGGATCACGATCTCGACGGCGCATGTGGAGTACGAGACGAAGAACCGGCACTACGCGCACGTGGATTGCCCTGGCCACGCGGATTACGTGAAGAACATGATCACGGGTGCCGCGCAGATGGACGGGGCGATCCTGGTGGTGTCTTCGGCGGACGGCCCGATGCCGCAGACGCGGGAGCATATCCTTCTGGCGCGTCAGGTGGGCGTCCCGGCGCTGGTTGTGTTCATGAACAAGGTCGACATGGTCGATGACGAGGAGTTGCTCGAGCTGGTGGAGCTCGAGGTCCGCGAGCTTCTGTCGAAGTACCAGTTCCCGGGCGACGACATCCCGATCGTGAAGGGTTCGGCGCTGATGGCGCTGGAGGACAAGCGTCCGGAGATCGGGCGCGAGTCGATCCTGAAGCTGATGGAGGCGGTCGACGCCTACATCCCGCAGCC
>CAZVMY010000174.1:0-6472 GCA_964628955.1 uncultured Methylocystis sp. | reverse complement strand
CATCGCGCGGCTGCCCTTTGTGGAAAGGCCGGATCACCCGGCCGGACTGCCGGTCTACGTCGTTTCCAGGCCGCTGGAAGACGCCACCGTGCGTGAGGTGATCGTCGCGAGCCTGTCGGCCGAACGGTGGCGCCCCGCCGCGGCTCTGGCGCTCGAACGGATCGGCGTTTCGGTCGTCACCACGGCCGCGAGCGGCGATACCCTCTCGGTGCTGGTCACCCACGGAGTCGACACCGACCCCGGAAGCCTGGCCCGGGCGCTGGTCGACAGCGGCTGCGGCCAGGTGCAATACCGCGAGGTGGGTAGCCATTCGGCACCGGTCGTGCCGCCGACTCCCGCCGCCTGACGACGATGTCTCCCCGGAGTTCCCCGATGCCCGCGTCCACCCAGCCGAGACCGATGCCGCGCCCCGGCGTTCGCGACATCGAGGCCTATGTCCCCGGCCGCAGTTCCGCGGCACCCGGCGTCGCCAAGGTGTTCAAGCTCTCATCCAACGAATCTCCGCTGGGCGCGAGCCCGAACGCCGTCGAGGCCTTCCGGAGCCTCGCAGACAAGCTCGAACTCTATCCCGACGGATCGGCCTCGGCGCTGAGGGAGGCGATCGGACGACGCTATGGTCTCGACCCCGCGCGTATCGTCTGCGGCTCGGGATCGGACGAGCTTCTGTCGCTCCTGACGAGCGTCTATGTCGGACCGGGCGACGAAGGGCTCTTCACCGAGCACGGATTCCTCGTCTACCGGATCGCGATCCTCGCCGCGGGAGGCAGGCCGGTCGCCGTGCCGGAGCGCGATCTCCACGCCGACGTCGACGCGTTGCTCGCGGCGGTGACGCCGCGCACACGCGTCGTCTTCCTCGCCAACCCGAACAATCCGACCGGCACCTATCTCCCGTTCGACGAGGTCAAGCGGCTGCAGGCCGGACTTCCAGGCCACGTTCTGCTGGTCCTCGACGCAGCCTATGCCGAATACGTGCGTCGCAACGATTACGCTTCGGGGCTGGAACTCGTCTCCACCTCCGAGAACGTGGTGATGACGCGAACGTTCTCGAAGATCCACGGCCTGGCCAGCCTGCGGCTGGGATGGCTTTACGGGCCGCCGCACGTCGTCGACGCGGTGAACCGTATCCGCGGACCCTTCAACGTCAACGGCGCCGCGGTCGCGGCGGGCGTGGCCGCGATCGACGATCAGGCCCATGTCGAGAAGGCGATCGCCCATAACGAGCACTGGCTGCCGCGGCTCACCGACGAGATCGCTGCCCTCGGCCTGACGGTCACGCCGAGCGTCGGCAACTTCCTGCTGCTGCATTTCCCCGATCGGCCCGGCCGGACGGCGCGCGACGCCGACCGTTATCTCGGCGAGCGCGGCCTCGTGCTGCGCGCGGTCGCGGCCTATGGCCTGCCGAACGCCCTCCGCCTGACCATCGGCGATAGTGAGGCGAACCTCGCCGTGGTCGCGGCGTTGCGCGATTTCATGAGCACCTGACGCGTGCCCGTATTCGATCGCGTCTGTCTGATCGGCATGGGGCTGATCGGCTCTTCGATCGCGCGGGTCGCGCGGCGCAACGGCCTCGCCCGAAGCATCGTCGCCACCGACGGTTCGGCAGCGGTGCTCGACCGCGTCCGCGATCTCGCGATCGCCGACGTGGTGACCACCGACCCGGTCGCGGCCGTGACCGGCGCCGACGCCGTCATCCTCTGTGTCCCAGTCGGCGCGAACGCCGCGGTCGCCGAGGCGATCGCACCGGCGCTGATGGCCGGCGCCATCGTCTCCGACGTGGGCTCGGTCAAGGCGGCCGTCGTGCGCGACGTCGCGCCCCATCTGCCACCGGGCGTCCATCTCGTCCCGGCGCATCCGGTTGCCGGCACCGAGTATTCGGGACCCGACGCCGGCTTCGCCACCCTGTTCGAGAACCGCTGGTGCATCGTCACTCCGCCGGAGGCAACCGATGCCGCCGCGGTCGACACGATCCGCGCCTTCTGGGAGGGCGCCGGCTCGAGCGTCGAGGTGATGTCGCCCGAGCATCACGATCTGGTGCTCGCGATCACCAGCCACGTGCCGCACCTGATCGCCTACAACATCGTCGGGACCGCCGCCGATCTCGAAACCGTAACCCGGTCCGAGGTGATCAAGTTCTCGGCCGGCGGCTTTCGTGATTTCACGCGGATCGCCGCATCCGATCCGACGATGTGGCGCGACGTCTTCCTGCACAACAAGGGTGCGGTGCTCGAGGTCATCGGCCGCTTCAACGAGGACCTTTCGGCGCTGGCCCGCATGATCCGCTGGGGAGACGCCGAGGGCCTTCACGACCTCTTCACCCGGACCCGCGCGATCCGGCGCGGCATCATCCAGATGGGTCAGGAGACGGCGGAGCCGGATTTCGGCCGCCGGGCGCCGGGCGGCGAAACGCCCCCGCGCCAGCCTCAGTAGAGCGGGAGCAGCCGCACACCGGTCGGAAACGGCCCTGCCGTCACGCTCCCGTCGCGCAGTTCGATCGGCAGCCTGACGGGTTGCGGCAGGGCTGCCCCCGACGTCGGAGCCCGGTTCTGTCCGCCCAGCAGGCCGCTGACGATCCGTCCGGCGATGCCGCGCGGGATCAGCCCGGCCTGCGCCAGCGCGGCATCCACGCCCAGGAGGCTGGCATCGAGACGCCCCTCGGCTCGTCGCTCGCCGTCGAGACCCAGCGTCCCGGTCACATCGATGCGGGCCGCTCCCTTGACGACGTGAAAGCGCTGCACGTCGACGGTGCCACCGGCGAGACGCCAGCGCTCGGCCGTCTCGCGCCAGTCTCCGCGGCCGATCGCATCCAGCCGGTTCAGCGCCAGGTCGATTTCGAGCGTGAGGGGCTCCTGTGACCGGAGCAACGCGTCGAGCGGCGGCAGTGTCGCCCCGACCAGCATGACCGCGGCATCGCCCGTGCCGGGCTTTGCCGGGTCCTCGCGATCGCGAAGATGGAGTTCGAGCCGGAGGGCGCTGGCCGCTACGGGTTCGACGCCCGGAAACGTGATCGTGACCTGGGGCGAGTCGGCCTCCAGCGAGCCCCGCCGCAAGGCCAAGGTCGATGCCCGCACGCTCGCGCGTGCCAGCGCCCAGCGCAGTTCGATGCTGGCACCGGCCGCGGTCGTGATGCGGAGCGGCCCGTCGAACTCCGTGATCACGTGGGTCGGCGCATAGACCTGGGCCACGCTGCGGAAGCCGCCGATCGTGCCGTTGGTGCCGTCCGATCGGGCGAAGGCCGGATTGCGACAGGAGACCTCGATCCGGAAGGGGTATCCCGCGACGCTCCGCTCGGGACAGGACCAGGTCCGACCGCGTCCGCTTTCCCGCTCGATGCCACGCGTGATCTCGGCCTCCACGCGTTGCGCCGCGTAAGCCCAGGCACCCGACCAGGCCGCCGCGAGGATCGCGAGAAGGACGAACGGCAGGTAGAGCCAGCGGCGGGAGGAACGGGGGCTTGGCGCCGCGTCTTCGGTCATGAATGGCCCTTCCCTTGCTTGTGACTGGCCGGAGTTTGCCTTCTGACACCCGTGCTGGTAGGCCGGCACGGGCTCACGAACATCGGATACGTCGTGCGATCCCCGACTCTCGAACCAGACGAACGGCCATCCTCTGACGCGACGATGCGGCGATTCTGCGAAGCGCCCGGGTCCGCCGCGTCTGCGATATCATCCAGGCAGGATGTGGCAACAGACCAGACCGCTGCCGAGGCTCCCGGAGACCTCTGGGTCTTCGGATATGGCTCGCTGATGTGGAACCCCGGCTTTCCTTACGTCGAGCGTCGTGTCGCGCTGCTGCGGGGAACGCATCGCCGGCTGTGCGTGCGCTCGACGCGCTACCGCGGCACGCCGGATGCGCCGGGTCTCGTGCTGGGCCTCGACCGGGGCGGTGCCTGTCGCGGTATCGCCTTCCGGGTCTCTGCGGCGGACGTCCCGGCGACGCGCGCCTATCTGGAGCAGCGCGAGCGGGTCACGAAGGTCTATCACGAGGTTTTCCGCACCGTGACGCTCGACGACGGGCGGCGGATCAAGGCCCTGGCCTATGTCGTCGACCGCTCGCACGCACAGTACACCGGGGAACTGTCGCGTGAGGAACAGCTGCAGCGGGTTCGCGCGGCCTGCGGCAACCTCGGGCCGAACGCCGACTACGTGCGCAACACCGCCGATCATCTGAACGGCATCGGCTTTCGCGACGAGACGCTGGCCTGGATCTGCGAAAGGCTCTGAGCGGCCTCAGCGGCCCTCGGCTTCCGCCATCGTACGACGCCCGTCCGCGACCAGCCGGTCGGTCGCGGTCTCGATCCGTTCCTTGACGGTCTCGAAGAAGGCTTCCTTCGGCATCCCGGGCTGGATCGGCGGCAGAAATTCGAGAACGATCCGGCCCGGCCGCTTGATCAGCGAACGGCGTGGCCAGAACAGCCCTGAATTGACCGCGACCGGGACACATACCACGCCGAGCGCCTCGTAGAGATGCGCCACGCCGAACCGATAGGCCGGCTCGGCGCCGATCGCGCGGCGCGTCCCTTCCGGAAAGATCATCAGGTGCTTGCCCTCGGCCACGGCCGCACGTGACCGCTCGATCATCCCGCCAACCGCGGCGCCACGCTTCGACCGGTCGATGGCGATCTGCCCGGAGGCGATCAGGTACCAGCCGAAGAACGGGATCCACGTCAGTTCGCGCTTCAGGATGAAGGCGGGGCCGGGCACGAGGCTCGCGAGCGCCAGGGTCTCCCAGGCGGACTGATGCTTCGAGGCGATGATGCAACCCGTCGCCGGCACGTTCTCGAGGCCGCGAAGCTCGATGGTGTTGCCACAGATGACCCGGTGCCACCACAGGTTGGAGCGCGCCCACGGATGGCCGATATAGCGCCAGAATGTCCGCCAGTGGAGCACCATGAACGGCATTCCGGCGACGAACCAGAGCAGATTGTTCAGGAAGAAGGCGAGACTGAAGACGAGCGAGCGGATGAGGGCCATTCGGACCGATGCGGGCGGGAGAAGAACCCGGTCGGGCCGGCCGATCAGGTCAGCCGCTCAGCCGCGGCGGTCACGATGTCCTCCGAACGCTGCCCCCGCGTCAAGCGTGCCCGGCCGTAGGCGACGACGAACTTGCCGTACTCGACGAACAGCACACGCAGAAGGTTCGGGTCCCGCCACAGGCCGCCGGACCGCAGACGCGGCGTGACGACCGGCACCGGCGTCAGCGGCACGTTCGGCAGATGCCGGCGCAGTTCCACGAGCGCCCGGGGCATGTGGTAGCTGGACGTCACCACCAGGAGCGAGCGGAAGCCGGTGCGGCGCATCCAGCCGGCCGCCTCCTCCGCGTTCCCTTCGGTGTTGACCGCGTGATGGTCGATGTCGACGCAGCAGTCGAACAGCCCGGCGTAGCCCGGCGCCTGGCGCGCGAGCCGCTCCTGCGACGTGCCGGTGTTGACGCCGGTGATGAGCAGCCGCCTCGCCCGGCCACTGGCGAGCATCTGCAGCGCATCGGCGATCCGCTCGCTGCCGCCGGTGAGGACGACGATGCCGTCGGCGTTGCCCGTGAGCGCGGGCTCCTCGCGAGCGAGTCCGAGCACGAACGCCACGAAGCCCAGACCGACGGCCATCGCGACCGCGAGACACAGGAGCCCGAGCCTGCCGAGCAACCGCAGCGCGCCGGTGCCCGCCGAGAGGCCGCTGCCGCCGTTCCGGGGCCGTTTGGGCGGTATCTGCATGGCCGCCTGCAAGTCAGTGTGTCCCGGGCAAGATAGTACCGAATCGGGCTGCAACGGGGCGAAGCCGTCCGTTACGCCTCGGGCGCACTTCAGTCGAGCCCGCGCAGGTTGCGGTAGACGGTCAGCCGGGAGACGATCGCGGTCGTCAGTGCGACGACCAGCGCGATGCCGCCGATCGCCAGATACCCGCCGGCGCCGAGCCCGAACGAACCGAACAGCGCCTCGACCTGATCGCCGCCGGGCGTCGCCCGCCAGTACCCCGCCAGCAGCCCCGCCAGCCCGAAGAAGACGACCGCGGCTCCGCCACCGATCGCGCCCCCGCGCAACCCGAGGCGCAGGAAATGCCGCTGGAACTCCCGAGCGATGAACATGTCCGAGGCACCGACCAGATGCAGTACCTCGATGATGCTGCGATTGCCGGCCATGGCGCCGCGCGTCGCGAAGGCGACCGCGAGACCGGTCGCCGTCAGCACCAGGACGAGGATCGCGAGCCCGACCACCACCATCGCGTTCGCCATAGCGCCGAGACGCGACAACCAGAGCCTGTGGTCGTCGAGCGTCGCGACCGGAACCTCCGCCGCGAGCCGGGTCCGCAGCGCCGCCAGATCGGGGCGGGTGTCGGCGAGCTTGACGACGATGAGCCGCGGCACCGGGAGATCGGCGAGATCGAGCCCCGCGCCGAGCCAGGGCTCCAGCAGGCGCTCGGACTCGCCGCGCGCGAGGCTTCGCGCCTCGATCACGCCGGTCGTGCCGCGCGCGAGATCG
>CAZVMY010000173.1:0-6485 GCA_964628955.1 uncultured Methylocystis sp. | reverse complement strand
GCCGAGCCGGTTGAGTTCGACGAACAGCCGCAGCAGGCGCTTGGCGAGCCCGGGATCGACGTTGCCGGTCGGCTCGTCGGCCAGGAGCAGCTCGGGTCTGACGATCAGCGCCCGCGCGATCGCGGCACGCTGCTTCTCGCCGCCCGACAGCACGGCGGGCGGCATATGCATCCGTTCCCCGAGCCCGACCCAGCGCAGGAGTTCGATCACCTCGGGCTTGTAGCTCGCCTCGGACTTGCCCTGAACTCTCAGCGGCAGGGCGACGTTTTCGTATGTCGTCAGGTGATCGAGCAGGCGGAAGTCCTGGAACACGATACCCAACCGGCGCCGCAGCAGCGTGACCGTGTCCTTGTCGACGCGCTGCACATCATGTCCCAGCACGTGGACGAGGCCGCGCGTCGGCTTGAGGGTGAGGAGCATCAGACGCAGCAGCGTCGTCTTGCCGGCCCCGGACGGACCGGTGAGGAACTGGAACGAACGCGGCTCGATCATGAAACTGACGTCGGTCAGCACCTCGGGCCCGAGCCCGTATCTGACGCCGACGTTCTCGAATCGAACCACCTTGCCTCCCAGGGTCCGCCCATCCGAATGGCCCGGCCGCGGACGAAATCGAATCATCCCGACGACGCATCCGCGTTTCTTAACGTGGATTTTACCACATTCGGCAGACCTCTAGATCAGCGCGCGTCTGCCGCGACGGGCGCATGACGGACCCCACGTCGAATCCGCACCGGAGGCCGGCTGCCATGAAGATCGAGTGTCCGACCTGTGCGGCGGCTTACGAGCTCGATGCGGCGGCCATAGGGCCGAAAGGGCGCAAGGTCCGCTGCACCTCCTGCCAGACGCTCTGGCGGGTCCCGCCGGCCGAGACCGCCGCAACGCCAGCCGAGGCCGCGCACGCGCCATCCGATCTGGCATTCGGCGCGCCGATCGCGGTCAGCGCCGGTTACGAGGACGAGGCACTCGCGGCCGTCGGTCTGCCGCCGCGCGCCGGTGCGTCACCGGCTCGGATGATGGAGCTTCAGCCACCGGCCGACGCCGGGACCCGTTCGGACGACGATCTTGCGGCTCCGGCCGCGAAGGCACCGCGCCGCGTGAAATGGACGAAAACGAAGTCCGCCGCCGGCGCCGGTCGTAAACGAGGCTTCACGCTGCCGCCGCGCCTCGTCGGCCCGGCGATCGCCGCGGGGCTTCTACTCGCCTGCGGCCTGGCGTCGGGTCTGGCCATCGTGAGGCGCGAGGCGGTCGTCCGGGCGCTACCCCAGACGGCGAAGCTCTACGCCCTGATCGGCCGCCCGGTGAACCTGCGCGGCCTCGAGATCAACGCGGTCGCGAGCCGCATCCTCGATGAGGGCGATGTTCCGCTGCTGGTCGTGGACGGCGAAATCCGCAACGTCACCGACCGGGCGGTGACGGTCCCCTCGCTCCGGTTCGGGCTCGACGGCGAGCGCGACCGCGAAATCTACGCCTGGACGGTGCCGGCCGACCGGCCGACGCTCGAGCCCGGCGAGAGCATCGTCTTCCGGCGCCGCCTCGCATCTCCGCCACAGGAAGCGAAGACGGTACGGGTGCGCTTCGTCGATGGGCAGGATAAGGTCAGCGGGCTCAACTGAGGCCGCCGATGACCGATTCCCCTCACGTGAAAGTCCTGTTCGACGAGACGTCGATCGCCGTGCGCAACGCAGAACTCGCCGCCGAGATCAAGGCGAGCGCTCCTCAGGCGCTGCTCGTCGTCGCCGTGCTCAAGGGCAGCTTCATGTTCGCGGCCGACCTGATCCGGGCGCTGCATCGGGCGGAGCTCGCGCCACAGGTGGAGTTCATCCACCTGTCGAGCTATCGCGACGGCATGGTCTCGTCCGGCTCGGTCGAAATCCTGAAGGACATCGACGGGCCGGTCACCGGACGGGACATCCTGCTGGTGGACGACATACTCGAAAGCGGCCGGACGCTGGCCTTCGCCAAGGACCTGCTCACGGCACGGGGCGCGAGACGCGTCATGATCTGCGTGATGCTGGAGAAGCCGGACAAGCGCGCCGTCAACGTCACGGCCGACTTCGTCGGCTTCCACTGCCCGGACCTCTTCGTCGTCGGCTACGGGATGGACGTTGCCCATTCCTACCGCGAACTGCCGTTCATCGCCGTGCTCGAGAAGGCTTGAGCCTTCCAGCGGAAAGCGGGAACAATCGACGGCGAATCACCTGTCGCCCGGAGAATGCCTTGGCCCGGATTCTGATTGCGGAGGATGACGAGGCCGTGCGCGGTTTCGTGACCCGCGCCCTGCAGATGGACGGACACGCCGTCGTGGCCGAGGCCGACGGCGCGGCGGCGCTCGATCGCCTGCTCGTCGAACGCGGAGCCTTCGATCTCCTGCTGAGCGACATCCGCATGCCGATGATGGACGGCATCGCGCTGGCCCTCGCGGTCGCGCGCGACTTCCCCCGGCTGCCGATCCTGCTGATGACCGGGTATGCCGATCAGCGCGAGCGGGCACATGACCTGGCGGCGATCATCGACGACGTCATCACCAAACCCTTTTCGCTGGCGGACATCCGCCGGCTTGTGGCCGAAACCCTGACGCGTCACGATCCCGCGGCCGTCGCCTGAACGGCAGCAGGAGCGTCATGTGACCGACCCGTCTTCGTCGCACCGTGGCTGGTCGCCGCGCTCCCTTGCGGTTCAGGCGCTCGGCCACGTCGATCCGGCGACGCGGGCCGTCGTGCTGCCGATCCATGTGGCGACGACCTACATCCGCGATGCGGACAACCAGTATACGTCGGGCTTCGTCTATGGCCGGCCTGACAACGCGACCGTCCGCGAGGCCGAAAGCATCCTCTCGATGCTGGAGGAGGCCGCGGACAGTTGCGTGTTCGGGTCGGGCATGGCGGCGGCGACCGCCGTGTTCCTGTCCCTTGCACCCGGCGATCATGTCGTCGCGCCGAAGGTGATGTACTGGTCGCTGCGCAACTGGCTGCTGACCGAAGCCGTGCACTGGGGCCTCGCAGTCGATTTCTTTGAAAACGACGACATAGGCGACCTCGAGGCCCGCGTCGTTCCGGGCCGCACCAAGCTCGTCTGGATCGAGACTCCGGCCAATCCGACCTGGGTCGTCACGGATATCGCGGCGGCCGCAGCCATCGCCCATGCCGCCGGAGCGCGGCTTGCGGTCGATTCGACCTGCGCGAGCCCGGTCTTCAGCCGGCCGCTGAGCCTCGGCGCCGACATCGTGATGCACGCCGCGACCAAATATCTGAACGGCCATTCCGACGTCGTCGCCGGCGCGCTCGCCACGGCCGCCGATGACGCGTTCTGGCAGCGGGTCAAGGCCGTCCGCAAGACCGTCGGCGCGATCCTCGGGCCGTTCGAGGCCTATCTCCTCATCCGGGGAATGCGGACGCTGCACCTCAGGGTCGAGGCCGCTGCCAGGAGCGCCGCGGCCCTGGCGGAGCGGTTCAGCCGGCACCGTCACGTCGTGGCCGTGCTCTATCCCGGACTGGAGACCGACCCCGGCCATGCGGTCGCACGGCGTCAGATGCGGGGTGGTTTCGGCGGTATGCTCTCGATCCGCGTCCGGGGTAGCGAGGCCGCGGCCGTGACGACTGCGGCAGAGGTGCAGCTTTGGAAACGTGCCACGTCACTGGGCGGCGTCGAGAGCCTGATCGAGCACCGCGCCTCGATCGAGGGACCAGGCTCGCCCTGCCCGCCCGACCTGCTGCGGCTCTCGACCGGGATCGAGGACGTCGACGACCTCTATGCCGACCTCGACCGTGCGCTCGGTCGGGCGCACAATTAGGCCGTCGATCTCGCCGTGACGAGATAGACGCCGCCGGCGGCCATCGCCATCCCGGCGATCTGGATCGGCAGGAGGGTCTCGCCGAACATCGCCCAGGCCTGGACGGCCACGAGCGGCGGCACCAGATAGCTGAGCGCGGCGACCCGCGAAACCGCGCCCCGATTGAGCATGAACAGCATCAGCAGGATGCTGACGATCGAGAGCACCAGGACCGACCAGGCAAGCCCGGCAACCGTCTCGAACCGCCAATCGATCTGCATCGGCTCGAGCCAGGCGGCGAGCGGCAGGATAACCACCGTCGCGCCGACGTACTGCATCAGCGTCGTCGTGACGAGGCCAGCCCCGGCGAGGAAGCGCTTCTGGTAGAACGACCCGAGCGTGAGCGACAGGATGCCCAGGCCGTTCACGGCGATCAGCGGCAGCGCATCGCCCGCGCCGGCGCCCAGCCGCGGCGACAGCACGACGACGACGCCGAGAAAGCCGATCAGGACGCCGGCCCAGCCGCGCGGCCCCATCCGCTCGCCGATCACGAGTAGCGCGAGGATCGCCGTCATGATCGGTTGCAGTGCGGCGATCAGGCCCGAGATGCCGGACGGCAAGCCGTGGCGGATGACCCACCAGACGCTTCCGAGGTAGAAGGCATGGATCAGCGCGCCGGACACCAGGACGTGAACGAGGAACAGCAGCGATCGCGGCCAGCGCTCGCCGGCAATCAGCACGATGGGCAGCAGGACGCCAGCCGCGACCGCGAAGCGCACCGCGAGGAACGTCAACGGATCGGCATGCGGAGCGACATATTTGGCCACGATCCAGCCGCTCGACCAGAGAATGATGAAGATGGCTGGAGCAAAAGCGAGGAACACGGCGTTGGAGGATACGCTACCCGAACGGGCGGCATCCGGGGCTGGGCCGGGTGGGGCCATGCGGGGCAGCGATAGCGACACCACGGTGCGGCGGCAACTCACACACCCGGCAGAACCGATCGAACGTGATCGCGCGTCCGGAGGTCGTGACCAGCCGGAGCCGCCCGAAAGGACCATCATGCGGGCAGGCGAAGCGACGGCAGACGCGATCATCCCCGGCTCGGCGGGGGAGTCACGCAGGGGACCGATGAGACCTCTGCGCGCAACGTGGCAGATCGTGGCCAGTATCTACGACCGGCTGAGCCTCAACGACGGCTGGGCCATCGCCAGCCACATCGCTCTCTCCGCGCTGCTGGCGCTGTTCCCCTTCCTGATCTTCCTGACGGCTCTCGCGGCCTTTTTCGGCACCCAGGATTTGACCGACACGGTCGTGAACCTGATGTTCTCGTCCTGGCCCGATTTCGTGGCCGCGCCGCTCGCGCTCGAGGTGCGCGCCGTCCTGACGCGGCAGCACGGCGAACTCCTGACCCTCGGCGGCGCGCTCGCGCTCTGGTTCGCCTCGTCCGGCGTGGAAAGCCTGCGTATCGGCCTGAACCGGGCTTATGGCGCGCCCGAGGGCCGCAGCTGGATCGTCACGCGGCTGCAGTCGATCCTGTTCGTCCTCGTCGGCGCCATCGGCCTTCTGGCGCTGGCCTTCATGGTGGTGCTGGCGCCGACGGTGATACGGGCCACCGCGATGTACCTGCCGGAGATCGAGCAGGTGGTCCGGCGCTACGACGTCACGCGCTATGCCGCGACCTGCGCCGTTCTCCTGATCGGTCTGTTCGTGGTGCATCTCTTTCTGCCGGCGGGGCGGCGCAGCCTGCGCTGCGTCTTGCCGGGCGTCATGTTCACGCTGGCCGCCTGGCTTGCCGCCGGCGTCCTCTTCGGCGCCTATCTGACGCGGTTTTCCACCTACGCGGTCACCTATGCCGGCTTCGCCGGCGCAATGATGGCGCTGGTATTCCTCTACTTCCTGTCGATCATCTTCATCATCGGCGGCGAACTCAACGCGGCCGTGCTGAGACGGGGAAATGCCACGGTCGCACCCTCGTTAGCGCTCCGTTAACGGGCCGGGCGCATTTTCTGGCGGGGTTTGCCGGTCCGCCCTCCCCACGGTCCGGACCGCGTTTCGGAGAAGCCGGATGATCGAGGTGGTCTCGGACCTCCTGGGCATGGCGAACTGGTCCCAGTCCGCCGTGACGATCTTCGGATTGATCGTCGTGATTCTGGCGGTCGTGCTCGGCTTCTTCTGCGATATGCTGATGGGCCGCGGCAGTTTCGGCCCGATCCTGAACAGTCTCGGGATTTTCCTGGGCTCTGGCTTCGGCATCGTCGCCTACGATCGGGTCTTCGGCCTGAAACCCGGCGTGGTCGATGCTGGCCTCGTCTGCTCGGCGCTGGCGGCCGGCATCCTCGGCCTGTTCATGCTGGCACTGACGCGCCGCCTCGTCGGCTCGGTCGCCCTGCTGGTGCGCGCCTCGCGCCGGCGGCCGGTGGCGCGCCAGCCGCGGTCGACCAGCGAGGTGCAGGCCGCGATGCAGGCAGCGGCGATCGACCGTGCGCTGAAGCGCGGCCCCGGCCGCGTCTGACCGCTTTCACACGAGCGCGCCGAGTTCCCTGATCAGGGCGGCGCCCATCTCGCCGGTGCCGACCGCGTTCTGGCCCGGCGCTGCGATGTCCTTGGTCCGCACCCCCGACGCCAGGACGTTGGCGACCGCCCTGTCGAGCAGGTCGGCCGCCTCGCCCAGCCCGAACGAATAGCGCAGCGCCATGCCGAACGAGGCGATCAT
>CAZVMY010000172.1:0-6547 GCA_964628955.1 uncultured Methylocystis sp. | reverse complement strand
GAGACGCCGACGAGGGCCGGACGCAGCACGCGGTCGCCGATGACGTAGCCTGTCTGAACCACCTGCACGACCGTACCGTTCGGCCGGCCGTCGTCGGGCAGCTCGAACATCGCCTGATGCAGGTTGGGGTCGAATTTCTGGCCGAGCGGCTCGATCGGCTTGATGCCGTTGCCGTCAAGCTTCTTCAGGAGGTCGCGCTCGGTCAGTTCGACGCCGTCGAGCAACGCCTTGAAGGCGCCGTCCGCCGTGGCCCTCGCGTCGGCGGGAACGCTTTCGAGACCGCGCCGCATGTTGTCGGCGACGTCCAGCATGTCGCGAGCGAACTTGGCGATCCCGTAGCTGCGCGCGTCCGCCACGTCGCGCTCGGTGCGACGGCGCAGGTTCTCCATCTCGGCCAGCGTGCGCAGCAGCTTGTCCTTCAGCTCCTGCGTCTGCGCTTCGAGCACGGCGACGGGATCGGCGGCGGGCTGGTCGGCCGCGCCGTCGATCGGCTCGGCAGAATCGGCGGAATGCGCATCGGTCGCGGCGTTTCTGGCGTCGTTCATCGGTCTTCGCGTGGTTTGGAAGGTAGCGCGGATATCAGGCCGCGAGGCCGAAAAATCAAGCGTTCACGGATCGATCACGTCGAGCACCGCGCGTTTGAGCGCGGTTCGCCGCCCGGTGTTCTGCAGCTTTCCGCCGGTCAGATCGGTCAGATAGAATACGTCGACCGCCTTCTCGCCGAAGGTCACGATCCGGGCCGACGTGATGTTGAGGTTCTGCTTCCCGAACACGGTCGTGAGTTCGTAGAGCAATCCCGGCCGGTCGAGCGCCGTCACCTCGACCACGGTGTTCTTGTCCGAAAGGCTGTTGTCGATCAGGACGTCGGGCACGACCGAGAACGCCTCGCCCGGCCGCGTCGAGGCCGCCCTGGAGGCCACCGCCTCCGGCAGCCTGATCTCGCCCTTCAGAGCGCGCACGATATGGGCGGCGACCCGCTCGGCGCGGCGCAGTTCGTCCTCGTCGCGCTCGAAGGCGCGGCTGATGAAGATCGTGTCGAGCGCCAGACCGTCGGTCGTGGTGAAGATCTGCGCCTCGACGATGTTGGCGCCCGCCGCGGCACAGGCGCCGGTCAGGATCGCCAGCAGCCGCGGATGATCGATCGCCAGCACGGTGAGTTCGGTGAAGCCGCGGAAGCGGTCCGTGGCCGTTTCGGTCAGCATCCGTTCGCCGGCGGCCTCGGCCCGCGCGATCAGCGCATTGTGCTTCAGCTTCCGGTCGAGATCGACCTTGAGCCAGTATGGCTGATAGTGCCGCTGGGCGTAGCGGGCGAAGGCCGCGTCGTCGAGGGTCGGCAAGGCAGCGCGCAATTCGTCCTGCGCGCGCTGAACCCGCTCCCGGCGGTTGATGGCGGAATGCCCGCCGGCGATCACGACTTCGGCCTCCCAGTACAGCGCGCGCAGCAGCTGGCCCTTCCAGCCGTTCCAGACGCCCGGGCCGACGGCCTTGATGTCGCACACGGTCATGACCAGCAGCAGTTTCAGCCGCTCCATGGTCTGGACCTCGGCCGCGAAGGTCTCGATCGTCTTCGGGTCCATGATGTCGCGGTGCTGTGCCACGTTCGACATCAGGAGGTGGTTGCGCACCAGCCAGGCGACCGTCTCCGTTTCGGCCTCGGAGAAGCCGAAACGCGGGCAGAGCTTGCGTGCGATCCGCTCGCCGACCACGGCGTGATCCTGGTCGCGGCCCTTGCCGATGTCGTGGAGGAACAACGCCATGTAGAGCGCCCGCCGGTTCTGCACGGTCGGGATGACCTCGTTGGCGACCGGGTGTTCGTCCTTCAGCCGCCCGGCGTCGATGTCGGACAGCACGCCGACGGCGCGCAGCGTATGCTCGTCGACGGTGTAGTGGTGGTAGGACGAGAACTGCATCATCGCCAGGATACGGCCGAATTCGGGGATGAAACGGCCCAGCACGCCGCATTCGTGCATGCGCCGCAGCACGACGTCCGGCGCGTTGTGCGACGTCAGGATGTCCATGAACAGCGCGTTCGCGGTCGGGTCGGCGCGCAGCTTCGGATCGATGCGTTTCAGCGACCGGGTGACGAGCCGCTTGGCGTCGGGGTGGACGTCGAGGTTGTGCGTGTCGGCGAGCTTGAACAGGCGGATCAGGTTTGCCGGATCGCGGGCGAACACCTCGTTGTCGGTGACGCAGAGCCGGCCGTGATCGACCGAGAAGTCGGCCGCGCCCTCGAGCGGACGCGGGCCGCGCCGGAACCGGCGAATGAAGCGGTCTAGCATCGCCTTCGGCTTCTGTTCGCTCGCCTCGAGGGCGGCGCACAGGATCGCCGTCAGGTCGCCGACGTCCTTCGCGACCAGGAAATAATGCTTCATGAAGCGCTCGACCGGGCTCAGACCCAGCCGGCCGCGATAGTTGAACTTCGCGGCGACGACCCGCTGCATCTCGAAGGACAGTCGCTCCTCGGCGCGGCCGGCCATGAAGTGCATCGTGCAGCGGACCCGCCAGAGGAAGTTCTCGCAGCGCTGGAAGAGTTGCAGTTCGGCGGGCGTGAACACCCCGGCCGTGACCAGTTCCTCGGGTTCCTGAACGCGGTAGACGTATTTCGCGATCCAGAACAGCGTGTTGAGGTCGCGAAGCCCCCCCTTGCCCTCCTTGACGTTGGGCTCGACGAGATAGCGCGAGGCGCCGGCCTTGGAGACGCGCAGATCGCGCTCCTCGAGCTTCGCGTGGGCGAAGGCCGCCGTCGAACCCTGCACGACCTCGCGGTCGAACCGCCGCATCAGATCCTGGAACAGGCCGACGTCACCCTCGACCAGCCGGGTTTCGAGCAGCGCGGTGCGCACCGTGAGGTCCGCCCGCGCCTCGCTCAGGCATTCGTCGATCGAGCGCGTCGCATGTCCGACCTTCAGCCCCAGATCCCAGAGCATGTAGAGCACGGCTTCCGCCACGCTCTCGCACCACGCGTTCGAACGGTGCGGGAAGAGAAAAAGCACGTCGACGTCCGATCCGGGCGCCAGCGTGCCGCGGCCGTAGCCGCCCGTGGCACAGATCGCCATGCGCTCGCCGGTGGAACGGTTTCCCGGTGGGTAGAGGCGGCTCAGCACGGCACCATAGAGGGCGCGCAGCACCGAGTCTTGCGCGTCGGAAAGGCGGCGGGCGCAGGCGAAGCCCGATCCGCCGTCCTCCAGATCGCGCTGTGCGGCGGACCGCTCCTCGGCGAGGAACGCCTTGCACTGCCGCACGACATCGGCCCGGAAGGTGTCACCGACCGCCGGCAGACCGGAGATCCGCGCCTGGAGGGCCCTGCCGCGGTCGATGGCGGCCGGTGGCACCTTCGGCTCGGGAGAAGCCGCGAGTTCGGCGACGTTCACGGGCACGGTCCGTCTGGGGCGGAAGCAGCCCCGATCCGCGGAGCAATCGACCTTTTCGACCGACCTGACAAGAGGCACCCCGCCAGGTGCGCGGCCGGTCCGGAGCGGCGCTCGCCAAGGAGCGCCGCCGTGGAGAGGCCGAAGCCGGACGCGCTTCCGCTCAGTTCGACAGGAACTTGGCCGCGTTGTCCTTCGTCACGTTGTCGAGCCCGGTGTAGATGATCTCCGGGATCTTCTCGCCCTTCTTCAGCGCGAGCAGGGCATCGATCGCCTTCTCGCCCATCTCGAAGGGACGCTGGCCGATCAGCGCGTTGACGTAGCCGTCACGCAGGTGCTCGACCTCGACCTTGAGCGTGTCCGCCGCGACCGAGATGAACTTGCCGGACGCCATGTCCGCCTTCTTCTTCTCGACCGCCGCGCGATAGGCGGTCGGCGCGAACAGGGCCCAGCCGCCGACGTGCACGATGCCCGCGAGGTCGGGGTTCGCCGCCTGCAGGTCGGAGGTCTGCTGTACGGCCAGCGCGATGTCGTCGTTGCAGAAGGTGGGCGAGCCGTTGACGTTGACCCATTTCGAGCCTTTGAGCGCCTCGAGGACGCCGTCGACGCGCTCCTTGAGGTTGGCGGCGGCCGGGCCGCCGGAGATCATGCCGAACTTGCCGCCGTTCGGGCCGAGTTCCAGCAGCTTCTTGCCGAGCGCGATGCCGAAGGCCTTGTTGTCGGTGCCGATATAGGCCTGACGGGCGGAGTTCGGCGCGTCGGCGTCGAAGGTGATCACGGGGATGCCGGCGTCGCGCGCCGCCTTGATGACGCGCGTCGCGGCGGCGACGTCCGAGACCGAGATCGCGAGGCCGTCGACCTTCTGCGAGATCATGTCCTGGATGATCTGCACCTGGCTCGCCGGCTCATGCTCGACCGGACCCTTGTAGATGCATTCGACGTTGCCGAGTTCCTTCGCGCGCTTGAGGCAGCCGTCGCGCGACAGATCGAAGAACGGGTTGTTCATCGCCTTGGGCACGACGGCGAAGCGGAACTTCTGCTGGGCGGCGGCCGGGGCGGTCAGCGCAATGGCCGCGGCGACGGCTGCGGCGGCTGCAAGGGTCCATCTCTTCATGACCTGTTTCCTTCTCCTGTGTTGCGGGACGCGACGCGGTTGATCCCGCGCTCTTGGTCTTGGAAATGCGCGTTTAGCCGGCACGCCGACCGCGGAACCGGTCGACGAGCACCGCCGCGACCGTGAGCACACCGACGAAAAAGACCTGCCAGTAGGAACTGACGCCGGCCAGCACGAGGCCGTTGCGGATCACCTCGATCAGCGCGCTGCCGACGATGGCGGCGAGCGGCCCGCCCATGCCGCCAGCGAGATTGACGCCGCCGATGACTGCGGCGGCGATGATCGCGAGCTCGTAGCCGGTCGCGAGATTGGCGGGCGCCGAGCCCAGCCAGCCGGCCATCAGGATGCCCGCGAAGCCCGCCGACAGCGAGCAGAGCACGTAGACCGTCATCTTGATGCGCACGACCGGCACGCCGGTCAGTTCGGCAGCCTTCTCGCTGCCGCCGATCGCGTAGACCCAGCGGCCGAAGCGCATGTGATGCAGCACGAGCGCCATCAGGCAGGCGAGCGCGACCATGTAGACGAACTGCATGGGGATGCCGAACAGACGCCCGTCGGCGAGCTCGAAGAAGAGATCGGCGTCCGGTCCCGACGGCGCCTGGCCCCGGCCCTCGGTCACGGCATAGGCGAGGCCGCGCACGACCGAGAGCATGCCGAGCGTCGTCACGAAGGGCGACAATCCGACGCGCGCGATCAGGAAGCCGTTGACCAGCCCGACCGCGACGGCCACGCCCAGCCCGGCACCCAGCGAAAGCAGGAGCGAGACGCCGGGGACGCCGACCCCGGCCGTCGCCGTCATCACGATCGCCGTGACGATGGCGGACAGCGCCATCACCGAACCGACCGAAAGGTCGATTCCGCCGGTGATGATGACGAAGGTGATCCCGAGTCCGACGATCGCCAGGAAGGAGAAGTTCTTGGCGACGTTGAGCAAGTTGCCCGACGACAGGAAGGTGCTGCTCATGCCCGCCATCACGGCGGCGAGGATCACGAGCGCCACGACGACATAGGCCGTCTGGCTCGCGAAGAAGCCCTGCTGCCACCACGCGGCGCGGCGGACGTTGGAGAAGTCCGGAGGCGTCGCGACGGAACGGGCGGCGGTCGCCGTGTCGTTCATGCGGCCTCCAGCGCGCCGGTGATGAGCGCCGTCACTTCCTCCGGCGAGGTCCGGACGGTCGCCTTGTCGGCGACCTTGGCCCCGCGCCGCATCACGACGATCCTGTCGCAGGTGGCGAAGACGTCCGGCATGCGGTGCGAGATCAGGATCACGGCGATGCCCGCATCCTTCAGCCGTCGGATCAGGTCCAGAACCTCGGCGACCTGGCGGACCGAGATGGCCGCGGTCGGCTCGTCCATCAGGATCAGCCGGGCGTTGGCCAGGCGCGTGCGCGCGATCGCCACGGCCTGGCGCTGCCCGCCCGACATCTTGCGTACCAGATCGTCGGCGCGGGTCTCGGACTTCAGTTCACGAAAGAGTTCGGCCGCGCGCGCGTTCATCGCCGCGTGATCGAGGAACCGGAACGGTCCGGCCCGGCGCCGGAGTTCCCGGCCCAGGAAGACGTTGGCCGCGGCGCTCAGATTGTCGGCCAGCGCCAGGTCCTGGTAGACGACCTCGATCCCGGCCGTCCGCGCGTCCACCGGCCGCTGGAAATGCACCAGCCGACCCTCGAAGCGCATCTCGCCGTGGCTCGGCGGGAAATTGCCGGCGATGATCCGCACGAGCGTGGACTTGCCAGCGCCGTTGTCGCCCATCAGGCCGACGATCTCGCCCTGCGCGATGTCCAGATCGACGCGGCCGAGCGCACGGACGGCGCCGAAATCCTTGCCGATTCCGGCAAGACTCAGCAGCGGTCTTCCCTCGTGCTGCGCCCGATCGGCCAACGCCGGCATAGGCCTCTCCAAGGTCGTTCCGTCCAGGATTTCTTCTTCCGGGTTCTGCGCCCCGGTTGTGCGCGGTGGCTGGGCCATGCGCTTGATGTACGTACCTCAGACAGCGTGGACCGAAAATCGCACCGGCGCAAGCCTCAGTCTGGCCCTCGACGGCCTCTGTCGCGGCGCGACGCGC
>CAZVMY010000171.1:0-6598 GCA_964628955.1 uncultured Methylocystis sp. | reverse complement strand
CGATCAGTTTCAACCGCAGCCAGACGATCCGCTCGATCGCGTCCTGCCCCGGATTGGCCCGGCGCGGAGCGCGGTTGGTCGAACTGACGAAGTGCAGGTTGCCGAAGCCGCCGTTACCGCCCTTCGCCAACACGGCCCGCTGGCCGACTTCGGTCAGGTCGGCGATCAGCGTCTCGCCGTCCTCCTCGAAGATCTGCGTGCCCACGGGCACCTTCATGATCGCATCGGGGCCCTTGGCGCCGTGCCGGTTGCGGCCCATGCCGTGGCCGCCGGTCTTCGCCTTCACGTGCTGCTGAAACCGGTAGTCGATCAGCGTGTTGAGGCCGTCCACGCATTGTGCGATCACGTCGCCGCCGCGCCCGCCGTCACCGCCGTCCGGTCCGCCGAACTCGATGAACTTCTCGCGTCGGAAGGAGACGGCCCCGGCGCCGCCGGCGCCGGACTGGATGGTCACTTTCGCCTCGTCCAGGAACTTCAAGGGTCAGGCCTCGAGCATCTGGCTGTGCTGGACGCGCGGCTCGCGCCAGCCCTTCAGGCTCTCCCAGGTCGAGCGTGTCAGGCGGAAACGGTCGACGGGCAGCCGGCCGCCGCGCGCCGGCGCGTCCGCCATGTCCGAGCCCTCGAACTGGAAGCCGCATTTCTCGATCACCCGTCGCGAGGCCGGATTGATGACCCTTGCGGAGGCCGTGAGCGCTGGCGTGGTGGAGTAGGAGAAGACGCTGTCGACCATCGCATGCGCCGCCTCGGTCGCGTAGCCACGGCCCCAGAAGGATTCGCCGAGCCAGTAGCCGAGCACGCCCGCGCCGTCGGCCTCAAGCCGCACGGAGATCACGCCCAAGAGATCGGTCGGCTTGGCGCGCGGCGCAACCGCGAGGATCAGCGACCGCCCCTGCGTGTTTGCCAGGCGCGCCCCTATCACGAAGCGCTCGGCCTCGCCCGGCGGGTAGGGGTGTGGAATCCGCCCCGTCATCTCTGCCACGCGTTGGATGCTCGCGAGCTTCTGTACGGCATCGGCATCGGCGGCGCGCAGCCAACGCAGCCAGAGCCGGCTCGTCTCGAGCCGGAAAACGTCATCGCGCGTGAGATCGGGGAACATGTCCCTGCTCCGTTCCAGAAACGACGAAGGGGAGGTGGTGGCCACCTCCCCGTTCCTGCTGGCCTCGGAGCTTCGACCCTGAGGGTCGTCGTGAGCTTCGGGAGCCGCTTCGCCGGGGTGGTGTCTCACCGGCGGGGCTCCTTCGTCTTGGCTGCCTCGCCGTTATTCTGCTGCGTCCTGCACCGGAATGACCGATACGTAAGCTCGGCCGTTGCGCTTGGACGCGAATTGCACCTTGCCGTGGACGAGCGCGAAGAGCGTGTGGTCGACGCCCATCCCGACGTTCGTGCCTGCGTGCCATTTGGTCCCGCGCTGACGCACGAGGATGTTGCCGGCCAGCACGTTCTCGCTGCCAAACTTCTTCACACCGAGGCGCTTTGACTGCGAATCGCGCCCGTTGCGCGACGAGCCGCCAGCCTTTTTGTGAGCCATGAATCGCTCCGTAACCCGTGACGCGCCGAAGCGGATCCCGCCGAGGCGCCGTTGTAACCCAAGCCGGTTGCCCGGCCAAATGCTTTTGCCTTGGAAACCCCGGAAAACTCCGGGGCAGACCGGGCGTTACTGGCCGTCGGCAGCAGCTAGCTCGACCGGCTCGGCCTTGGCGCGCGCAGCGGGCTTCCGGCCGTCGGTGAGAATGTCGGTGATGCGGACGACCGTCAGATCCTGACGATGGCCCTTCTTGCGCTTCGAGTTCTGGCGACGGCGCTTCTTGAAGCTGATGACCTTCGGCCCACGCGCCTGCTCGAGGACCTCTCCGGCCACCGTCGCGCCGGTGACCGTGGGCGTGCCGACGACCGTCGTCTCGCCGCCGATCATCAGAACGGTTTCGAAGGCAACGACGTCGCCGGGTTCGGCCGTCAGTTTCTCGATGGTGATCACGTCCTGGGCGGCGACCTTGTACTGCTTGCCACCCGTCTTGATGACTGCGAACATCTTCGAACTCCGTGTTCGTGCCGCGTCTCGGGCGAGCCGGACGGGCTTCTTTGCAGCCTGCGGGAACATCCGCCGTCGCGCCGCACGAGCGGCGGTGGTCGGCGAAAACGAAACGCGCGGGATTTGCCCCGCGCGAGATGCCGTCGATATGCCCGAACGCCGATCGCTGTCAAGCAATCGTCGCCGAAACGTCCGCAAATCAGGCGTTGCGCAGCACCACAGCGCGGAGGATGCCGGCGAGATCGGGACGCCGCGCGACCGGCTCGAGGCCGTGCGCGGCCGCGATCGCCGCGACGGCCGCGTCCTGCCCGGCGCCGAGTTCCAGCACGGCGACCGCTTCGGCCGCGAGAAGGCGCGGCAGGGCGGCGAGGATCGCGCGGTAGGCATCGAGCCCGTCGATACCGCCGTCCAGCGCCGGCCGGGGGTCGTGGAGCCGCACTTCGGGATCGAGTGCAGCGATGTCGGCGGTAGGGATGTAAGGCGGGTTGGAGACGACGAGATCGAAGCGGCCGGCGATCGCGTCCGCCCAGTTTCCGACGAGGAAGTACGCCCGGTCGCCGACCGATCGGCTGGCGTTCGCGCGCGCGACCTCGATCGCGGCGGCGCTCGTGTCGATGCCGAGCCCAGTCGCGTCGGGGAGCGCGTCGAGCAGCGCCAGCAGGATGCAGCCCGAGCCGGTGCCGAGATCGAGAAGCCGCAGCGGTGAGCCGGCTCTGCGCCTCGAAACAGCATCCAGCGCCGCTTCCACCACCGTCTCGGTGTCCGGACGCGGATCGAGCACGGCCGGGCCGATTGCGAGATCGAGCGTCCAGAAGCCGCGTCGCCCGAGAATGCGCGACACGGGCTCGCGGGCGGCGCGACGCGACAGGGCTTCGGCCGCGTCTTCGGCGCCGGCGAGCAACAGACGCGCATCGCGCTCCGGCGTCTCGACGCCGGCGTCGCCGAGGAGCCGTGTCGCGAGCGCCAGCGCGTCACGGGGTGCGACGGCGGCGAGACGCGACTGGAGCGCGAGGCGATCCTCGATCACAGCCCTTCCTCGGCGAGAAGGGCGGCCTGGTGCTCGGTCGTCAGTGCGTCGATCACCTCTTCGAGCGCGGTGCCGGCCATGATCTGCTCGAGCTTGTAGAGCGTCAGGTTGATGCGGTGGTCCGTCAGACGTCCCTGCGGGAAGTTGTAGGTGCGTATGCGCTCCGAACGGTCGCCGGAGCCGACCTGGCTGCGCCGGTCGGCCGCGCGCGCATCGTCGAGCTTCTGCCGCTCGAGATCGAACAGCCGCGAGCGCAGCAGGTCCATCGCCCGGGCCTTGTTGCGGTGTTGCGAGCGCTCGTCCTGCACGACGACGACGAGGCCGGACGGGAGATGCGTGATCCGGATGGCGCTTTCGGTCTTGTTGACGTGCTGGCCGCCCGCGCCGCCTGCGCGCATGGTGTCGATCCTGAGATCGGCTTCGTTGATCGCGACGTCGACCTCGCTCGCTTCGGGCAGCACCGCGACCGTGGCGGCGGAGGTATGGATCCGGCCCTGCGTCTCGGTTTCCGGCACGCGCTGGACCCGGTGCACGCCGCTCTCGAACTTGAGGCGCGCGAACACGCCCTCGCCACTCACCCCGGCGATCACCTCCTTGTAGCCGCCCATCGTGCCCTCGCTGGCGGAGACGATTTCGAGACGCCAGCGCTTCAGGTCCGCATAGCGCTGATACATGCGCAGCAGATCGCCGGCGAACAGCGCCGCCTCGTCGCCGCCCGTGCCGGCGCGGATTTCGAGGATGGCGCCCTTGGCGTCGGCAGCGTCGCGCGGAAGGAGCGCCAGCCGGATCAGCCGCGCGAGTTCGTCGAGCCTCGCGGTCGCGTCCAGCCGCTCTTCCTCGGCGAGGAGCCGCATCTCGCCGTCTACCGCGGCGTCCGAGAGCATCGCGTCGAGCCCTTCCGCCTCGCGCTCGGTTTCGCGATAGGCACGGATATGCCCGACGAGCGGCCCGATCTCGGACAGTTCCCGGGAGAGGGCGACGAAGGTCTCGCCGTCCGTGTTCCCGGCGAGCCGCGCCGAGATCGTGTCGTGACGCTTCAGGATCGCGTCGAGCTTGTCACCGGGCAGCATGGGTCAGAGCGGAAGGTTCATCTCGGCCGCGTGCGCCTCGAGCACGCCGCGAAGCGTCGCGAGGCCCGCGGCGCCCTCGATCAGCGGCTCGAGCGCGGCGCGCGCCCGACCGACGTCCAGCGCGCTCAGGACCGCCTTGACCGGACCGATCGCCGCCGGCGACATCGAGAGCTGACGGAAGCCCATGGCGACCAGGGCCACGGCTTCCAGCGGCCGCCCCGCCATTTCGCCGCAGACCGAAACGGGCACGCCGGCCTTGGCGCACCGCACCGCCACCCGCCGCAGTGCCCGCAGGAACGGCGGCGAGAGCGTGTCGAACCGTCCCGAGACGCGACGGTTGTCGCGATCGACCGCGAACATGAACTGCATGAGGTCGTTGGTGCCGACCGACACGAAATCCGCGACCCGCAGGAGGGCATCGAGGTCGAACAGCAGTGACGGAACCTCCAGCATCACGCCGAGCTTCACCTCGCGCGGCGCGCCGTGCCCGTGCTTGCGCAGATGCGCCCGCTCGCGCTCGACCATCTCCCTGGCCTGGAGGAACTCGTCGACGGTGCCGATCATCGGCAGCATGATGCGCGCGACGCGGCCGGCGGAGGCCTTGAGCAGCGCTCTCACCTGGGTGCGCAGCAGAGCCGGCCGGTCGAGCCCGATCCTGATCGCCCTCCAGCCGAGCGCCGGGTTCTCTTCCTCGACCGCGCGCATGTAGGGGAGGATCTTGTCACCTCCGATGTCCAGGGTGCGGAAGGTCACCGGCCGGCCGCCGGCCGATTGAAGAACGCCCCGGTAGAGCGCCTCCTGCGCCTCTCCGCGCGGCATCGAAGGCGCGACCATGAACAGGATCTCGGTGCGGAAGAGCCCGATCCCGGTCGCACCGGTTTCGGCCAGATGCGGGATATCGACCAGCAGGCCCGCGTTCATGTGGAGTTCGATCGGCACGCCGTCGCGGCTGACCGTCGGCAGGTCCCGCACCGAACGGTATTGTTCCTGCCGGCGTGCGCGCAGCCGCGCCTTCTCGGCATAGGCCGCCTCGACGTCGAATTGCGGTCGGACCTCGACCTTGCCGGTCGAGCCATCCACGATGATGGCGTCGCCCTGCTCGACCAGACTGGTGATGCCCTCGACCTCGCCGACGCAGGGAATGCCCAGCGCGCGGGCGACGACGGCCACGTGGCTCGTCGCACCCCCTTCCTCAAGGACCAGGCCGCGCAGTCGCGAGCGCTCGTATTCCAGCAGCGCTGCCGGACCCATGGTTCTGGCGACGAGGATCGCATTCTCCGGCAGCGTGCCGGCGAGGGTGAACGCCGAACCGGTGAGCTGGTGCAGCAGGCGGTTGGCGAGATCGTCGAGATCGTGCAGCCGTTCCTTCAGATAGGGATCGGTCTGGCGGAGCAGCTTCGCGCGGGCGTCGGACTGGACGCGCTCGACCGCGGCCTCGGCCGAGAGCCCCGATCGGACGGCCTCCGACAGGCGGCGCAGCCAGCCGCGGTCATGGGCGAACATGCGGAAGGTCTCCAGCACCTCGCGATGTTCACCCGGCCCGGAGCGGTCGCCGTCGATCAGGTCGTTGATCGAGGCGCGCATGGCCTCGATCGCCTCATTGAGCCGGTTGAGTTCGGCCTCGACGTCGTCGGCGAGCAGGTTCTTGATGACGACCCGGGGCTCGTGGAGCACGACGTGGCCGAGGCCCACACCGTCCGAGACCTGAATGCCGTCGATGGACAGCGCCTTGCGGACCGCGATCCCGCCGGAGCCCGGCCGGACGAGCGACTCGAGCTCACCGGTCGCGATCATCTCCGCCATGACCATGGAGGTGGTCTGCAGAGCCTCGATCTCTTCCTCGGTATAGGTGCGGCGCGCGCTGTTCTGCACGACGAGCACGCCCAGCGTGTTGCCGGCCCTGAGGATCGGCACGCCGAGGAACGAGGTGTAGATTTCCTCGCCGGTCTCGGGCTTGTACGAGAAGCGCGGGTGGTTCTGCGCGTCCGAGATCGCGAGGGGTTCGGCCGTCTCGGCGATCAGGCCGACGAGGCCCTCGCCGGCATCCATCGTGGTCTGGTGCACGGCGGAGCGGTTGAGGCCCTCGGTCGCGTACAGTTCGAGCGTGGCGTCGGCGCGCAGCACGTAGACGGAGCAGACCTCCGCCACCATGTTGGCCGCGATCAGAACGACGATCCTGTCCAGCCGCTCCTGTGCGCTGACCGGCTCCGCCATGACCTCGCGGAGCCTGCGCAGGAGCACTCGTGGGCCGGTCAGCCCTGCGCGCATATCCAGTCCCTCCGCCTCCGTCGCCATCTCGCCAGCCGCCCGAACAGTTGCACCGCCATCAGACCTGCGCGGCTGGCGGCCGATGGTGCGTGCTTCGGCGCACGAACGAGACGCTGAGTCCCCGTGGGGCTAGATAGCTTCACGTGGCCGTGAGCGACAAGGCGCGTCGTCGGCTGGTCGGCGTTCAGGGCCGGTCGAGCCCAT
>CAZVMY010000170.1:0-6604 GCA_964628955.1 uncultured Methylocystis sp. | reverse complement strand
TCCTGATCGTGTGCGTCCTCTGGCTGCCGGTCCTCTGGTGGGGCCTCCGGCCGTGGTGAGTGCCGTCCCCGCGTTGCCGCAACGCCTCGCGGGGCTGGGCGTGCTGGGGCTGGGGCTCTGCTGGAGCCTCGGCGTCTTCCTGGCGCATTCCGACGAGGTGGCGGCATCCGGTCTGCCGCTGCTGACGGCCTTCGGGCACGTGGCGGTCGGCGGCGTCGGCGCCGTGTTCGCCGCGTGGTTCGGGACCGGCGCCGTGCTCTACGCGATGACGCGGCTTGTTGGTGCGCGGCCGCCCTTCCGGGGCGTCCTGTGGGCCTATGCGGCGGCGATGCCGCCGCTCTGGGTCGGCGCGCCCGCCATGGCGTTCATCGCCGCGGGGGCGACCGGGTTCGTCACCGCCGTGGTCGTTGCCGTGGCGACCATCGCCTTTCTCGCGCTCGTGCTCCAGACCGTCGGCGAGGTCACCGGGCTGTCCCCGGTTCGGGTGGCCATCGCCCTCGGGTTGACCGCGATCTTCTGCCTGAGCGTCATCTCGCTGAGCTGATCCCCGTCAACCTCCGGAGCGTCCGTCATGAGCAGGAAGACCTTCGTTTTCGACGCCTACGGCACGCTCTACGACGTGCAGTCTGTGGCGGGCATCACCGATGCGGCCTTTCCGGGGCGGGGCGAGTACATCACGCAGCTCTGGCGGATGAAGCAGCTGGAATACACTTGGCTGCGCTCGCTGATGGGACGGTACCAGGACTTCTGGTCGGTGACCCGGGACGCGCTGCTGTTCACGCTCAAGACGCTCGGGCTCGAGCCGACGCCCGACCTGTTCGAGCGGCTCGCCGAGGCCTACAATACCCTGTCGCCCTATCCCGATGCCGCCCTGGCGCTGGATGCGCTCACCGGCCACCCGCTCGCGATCCTGTCCAACGGCAGCCCGGCGATGCTCGAGGCACTCGTGCGCAACAGCGGCCTGGCCGATCGGTTCGAGGCCGTGCTGAGCGTCGACGCCAAGGGCGTGTTCAAGCCCGACATGCGGACCTACGAACTCGTCGAGGAGCAGATGGGCGTCGCCCCGGACGACGTGATCTTCGTGTCGTCGAACGGCTTCGACGTCAGCGGCGCGAAGGCGTTCGGCTTCCGGGTCGTGCGGATCGAACGCGTCTCGTCCGCGCAGCTCCAGAAGGAACTCGCAGCCGGCGGATCCATAGGACCGGCGACCATGTTCCGGGCCATGCGCATGCAGAACGAGGAACTGGGCTACGGCCCCGACGCCGTCGTCTCGTCGCTCGCGGAATTGCCGGGGTTGGCCGCCACGTTCTGACTGCGCCCGTTCCGCCGAGGCTTCGCCAGGCTGGCGGGTCCGCAACCGGGCCGGAACAAATCGCCCGTCGCGTGCTTTTCGACTTTGGGTCGAACCGGACGGAGCGCGAGAGACATGACGAAGGATGCGGCGAAGGACGGCGACATCGACCGGGTTTGGGCGCTGATGGAACGCATCGGCTTCTGCATGCTTGGCACGCGTGACGGCGAGGACATCCGGTCCCGGCCCATGGCGGCCCACGTCGATCGCGAGGCCAACGCGATCCATTTCCTGACGGACGCCGAGGGTCACAAGGATGACGAGATCGAGCGCGACACGAACGTCAATCTCGCGTTTGCCGATTCCAGTGGCCAGAAGTACGTTTCCGTCACGGGCAACGCGCGCGTCTCGCACGATACCGCCAAGGTCAGGGACCTGTGGTCTATCGCCGCCAAGGCCTGGTGGGACAGCCCCGACGATCCGTCGATCCGCGTCCTTACGGTCACGCCAAAGGACGCGCAATACTGGGACAGCCCGGGGCGGATCATGACGCAGGTATCGATGCTCCTTGCCGCCGTGACGTCCAGCCGTCCCGCCGTGGGCGACAACGCGAAGGTGCGCATGTAGCGGTCGGGCGGAGGATCGAGACGGGGAGCTTGGCCGAGCGGCGTCATGAACTGTAACTCCTTGAGAAGCTGGTGGACCTCGTCGTCGGTCTCTGGCAGCTTCACCTCGTCGGGCAGCGCCGTCCGCATCCCCTTCGAAGTTCCGCCAGCGTCAGTGAGGCGATGAACAGGTCTTCATCCGACTGGTCGGCCATCCTGGCGACCAGTGACTGCGAAGGCGCCGGCCTGGTGAAATTGCTGATGGTGGTGGTGTCGAGGAGATAGCGCATCAAATGTCGACCGTCCGCCGTTCCTCACGCGGGCGGATCAGGTCGAGTTCGGAGCCGATCAGGGGAGAGGCCAGCAGCACTTTGAGGTTACCACCCTTCACGTCGCGGACGCGACGTTGCTGAATGGAGAACGGGCTGGAGTTAAGCGTCTCGTGCAGCGAGCTGAGGTCGGAGCGGATCAGATCACGATCAAGGGTTCGGCCCTCGACCTCTTCAGAGCCTCGCCGAGGTGTCCGGAGGAAAGCCTGGGGTGGCTACCGCCGCGCACGGCGCTCGCAGCATCATCCCGAGAAATGGCTCCCCGAGCAGGATTCGAACCTGCGACCAATCGATTAACAGTCGATTGCTCTACCGCTGAGCTATCGGGGATCGTCAGCGGGGCTTACAACAGGGCGTGGCGCGACCGCAAGGCGCTTTGCGTCATGTTCCCGTCCGATGGCGCACTTGGGCCGCTCGCAGACGCCGCCAGCCGCAAACCCGTCGGCACGTGAGCCGCCCACCCACGAAATCGGCTTGCGCGGGACATCGTTGCGGCTGGGACGTTGCAGTGCGGTGCAGGCTGTTGCTATAGCAGCCGCACGGGCGCGGCCGGACTGCGGCCGCAGTCGCGACGGCCTCGTGGCGGAGTGGTTACGCAGAGGACTGCAAATCCTTGCACCCCGGTTCGATTCCGGGCGAGGCCTCCACCCGGCGGTTTGTCGTCGAGCTCGACGGTTCCCGAGCTCTCGCCGACCACCCCGGACCATCGGTCGGAAGTGGGACAACCGGGGCAACGGTCATGGATTTCGCCGCGGCGCGCCGCACGATGATCGACACGCAGCTGCGAACCTACGACGTCTCGGACCTCGAGGTCCTGGCCGCGATCGAGGCCGTTGCGCGTGAGGGCTTCGTTTCGGCGGGCCAGCGGCCGTTCGCCTATGTCGATCATCAGATCGTCGTCACGGCCGGCGAGGACATCTCGCGGACGCTGCTGGCGCCGATGGTGCTGGCCAGAATGATCCAGTCGGCGCAGGTCAGGCCCGACGACCGCGTTCTCGACGTCGCCGGGGGCAGCGGCTATTCGGCGGCGGTGCTGTCGCGGCTCGCAGGGGACGTCGTCGCCCTCGAGGAGATGGACCCGATGGCGGCCCTGGCCCGCCGATCGCTCGATGCCGCCGGCTGCGGCGCGGTCCGGACCGTGAGCGGGCCGCTTGCGGCGGGTGTCCGGTCGGAAGCGCCGTTCGACCTCATCTTCGTCAACGGTGCGATGGACGTCGATCCAGATGGGCTTTTCGCCCAATTGTCTGATGGCGGCCGCCTCGTCGGGTTGAAGGGGCGTGGACGCTCGGGACGCGTCATGGTTTACCGGAAGGCGGGAGACGGTATCTCCGGTCGCCCCGTCTTCGATGCGGCGGCGCCGCCTTTGCCCGGCTTCGCCCGGGCGGAGGTGTTCACGTTCTGAGTCGGCCGATCAGGCCGGACAGGAGGCACACCGTGGTTCTGTCGCATTTTTGCGGCACCGGGCGGTTTATTAGGGCGGCTGCAGAGGCGTTAGCTGGTTTGAAAACATTCGTGTGATTACGTTACGGGGTGAATTCGCGCGGGCAGCGTGCGCTTTCGCTCGCCGCACGCGGTCAGGAGTTCGGAATTGATGTGTTTTGGACGCATTTCGATGGCGGGAGCGGGTAAAGCCGCGCTCCTGTCCGTCGCGATCGGATTGCCGGGCGGCGCCGCGCTTGCCGCCGAAACGATCAATGGTGCGCTGGCGCGGGCCTACGCCAACAATCCCGAACTGCAGCAGCAGCGCGCGGTCGTGCGCGCCACCAACGAATCGCTGCCCCAGGCGCTCTCCGGATATCGCCCCCGCGTGACGGCTGCCGGCGACATCGGCCGCACGCACACCGAATCGGGTAGTCGGATCGGCGCGGCGTCAGACAACTTCACGCCGCGCGGCGTGGGCGTTCAGGTCGATCAGACACTTTTCAACGGCTTCCGGACCGAGAATCAGGTCAGGAACGCCGATTCCAGGATCCGCGGCGCGCGCGAAACGCTGCGCAACTCCGAGCAGAACGTTCTGCTCAACTCCGCGACCGCCTACATGAACGTGTTGCGGGACACGGCGATCCTCAATCTGCGGCAGAACAACGCCGAGGTGATCGGCGAACAGCTTCGCCAGACCCAGGATCGCTTCAAGGTGGGGGAGGTGACCCGCACCGACGTCGCCCAGGCCGAGTCGCGGCTCGCCGCCGCACAATCCGACGTCAGCGTCGCGGTCGGCAACCTCAAGGCGAGCATCGCCACCTTCCGTCAGCGGATCGGCGTCGAGCCGAAGACGCTGCGTCCCGCCAGCCCGGTCGAGCGGCTCCTGCCGAAGTCGCTCGATGCTGCGGTGGCACTCGCGCAGGGCTCGCACCCCGCCATCATCGCGGCGCTGCACGGCGTCGATGCGCAGCTTCTCCAGGTCAAGATCGTGGAGGGCGAACTCTACCCGACGCTGACCGCGACCGGCAGCGTCCAGCAACGCTACGAGAGTGCCTCGAACGACACCAACGCCTACCAGGCCGCAGTGGCGCTGCGCCTGAGCGTCCCGATCTACGAGGGTGGCAGCGCCTACTCGCGGGTGCGCGAAGCCAAGGAGACGCTGGGCGGCCAGCGGATCGCGGTCGACGTGCAGCGTGACATCGTCCGGCAGGCCGTCGTCGCCTCGTGGAGCGCTCTCGAATCGACAAAGGCGCAGATCCAGTCCGCCCAGGCGCAGGTTCGCGCCGCCGAGACTGCGCTGTCCGGTGTCCGCGAGGAAGCCAAGGTCGGGCAGCGCACGACGCTCGACGTACTCAACGCGCAGCAGGAATTGCTCAACGCCCGCGTTTCGCTGATCACGGCGCAGCGCGACAGGGTCGTCGCGTCCTACAACGTGCTCGCGTCGGTCGGCGGCCTGTCGGCGGCGACGCTCGGGCTCGGCGTAGCGCAGTACGACCCCAAGGTTCATTACGAGCAGGTCAAGGACAAGTGGTTCGGGTTGCGGACGCCGGACGGCCGGTAAAACGGCCGCCGCGTGGCGCTCCGGGCACATTTCCACCGTGTCTTTGACCTTGCCGGTTGCCTAACCCCGAACGGGTGAAATACTTCCAGACGACGAGTGCGACGGCGAATCGAGGCGCGATTCGCCGTCGGAGCCTCCGATAACGGCTGCAAACACGCGAAGAGTTCCATGTCGTCTGCCGTCGCCCAGAAGCCCGCCGAGCCGTCGATGGAGGAAATCCTCGCCTCGATCCGGCGCATCATTGCCGACGATCAGACGAACGCGGCCAAGCCGCCCGAGGCTGCCAGGCAGCCGGAAGCCGCCAGACCGGCGGACCCCGTCAAGCCGGTCGAGACGGCCGAGCGAGCGCAACCGCCCGCGGCCACGGCGATGCCGGCTCCGACGCCGGCCGCCGTTCCTGAAGCGTCACCGGCCACGGCAGCGAAGGCCGAGCCTGCTCCCCCGCCCGCCGTCCTCGTCGAGGATGACGAGGAGGACGTCCTCGAGCTCGGTCCGCCACCCGCGGCCGCGCCAACGCCCGAGCCGGTTCAGCCGCCTGCGCAATCCACCGTGGACGATATTTTCGATGCTCCCGAACCGAGAACGGCCGCCGTTCCCGCCATGGCCGCGGCGCCCATGCAGGACGCACCGCAGCGTCTCATATCGGAGCGGACCGACGCCATGGTCGCCACGGCCTTCAACACGCTCGCCAGTACGATCCTGACCAACAATGCCCGGACGCTCGAGGATCTCGTCACCGAGATGTTGCGGCCTCTGATCAAGACCTGGCTCGACGACAATCTGCCTGTCATGGTGGAGCGTCTGGTCAAGGCCGAGATCGAGCGCGTCGCCCGCGGCGGCCGCTGAACTCCGGCGTCTACGGCTCCCAGTCCGGCCAGCGTTGACGCAACGCGCGTCCTCGGCTTTCTAGCCGCGATGGTTCGGGGTATCCGTGCCGCCCCGCCGGCACGGCTGCATGACTTCTGGTATCGCCTGATGATGGACAAGACGTACGAGCCCGCGCGCATCGAGGCGCGGATCGCGAGCCTCTGGGAAGAGGCCGGCGCTTTCCGGGCCGGCCGTCCCGAACGGGCCGGGGCAGTGCCCTATACAATCGTCATCCCGCCGCCGAACGTGACGGGCTCGCTTCACATCGGACACGCGCTCAACAACACGCTTCAGGACATCCTCTGCCGCTTCGAGCGGATGCGCGGCAAGGACGTGCTCTGGCAACCGGGCACCGACCATGCCGGCATCGCCACCCCGATGGTGGTGGAACGCCAGCTCATGGAGCGGCAGCTTCCCGGCCGGCGCGAGATGGGCCGTGAGGCCTTCATCGAGCGCGTCTGGCAATGGAAGGAGGAATCGGGCGGCACGATCGTCAACCAGCTCAAGCGGCTCGGCTGCTCCTGCGACT